>VYDA01000682.1 GCA_009843665.1 Caldilineaceae bacterium SB0675_bin_29
AGATGTTTTTTTTTTTTTTATTATTGGGAGTCAACTGAGATCTACACCCAACGCTCATCCCTATGACCATCGAGAGCCCGCTACAGAAAAACTGACGGTCCATTCCCCTCATGCAGACCGTACATAGTACGCACACAACATTGCTTGGCAATTGCCGCCCAGCTACGCGGCCTGAACGCAGACGCGTTTCGACTTGACGTGCAACTGCCATCGCTCGGCAGCAACGTGAAAGAGAACGCCCGGGTGCAAAAATCCCGCCGCCTAACACGCCGGATCCCCTCGGAAAGGTCGGCATTCCAGGTCGGCGGGACTCACAGACCGCGTCAACAATCAGTTACATTTGCGGAATCTGCAACTGCCGTTCAACCTGCAAGCTGGCGCTGTCGAGCACGGTGACGCCATTCTCGCCGCCGACGTAAACGCTGCCGCCCACCTCCAGCATGCAAAGGGCCGGCGTGCTGCCTTCAACCTGCCACCAGGCCGAACCGTCCTGCGAGCTCCACAGCTGCGTGTCATCGCTCAGCAGCCACTTGGCCGAACCGACGCCCTCCGACCCGTTTGCCACGGCGAGAAGCGAGTTCACCTGCTCCGGCGCGTCTTCCACACCGGAAAAAGTGCGGCCACCGTCGGTCGAACGCCACAGTCCGCCCTCCTCCGTACCCGCCAGCACAACCCCGCTGCAATGCACGTCAGGTGCGACCGCGACTGTCTGGTAGGCCGCGTCGGCCGATTCGCTCCGTTTCCATCCCAGCCCCGCATTGGGCGAACGGTAGATGCCCTCCTCCGTCCCCGCAAATACCACCTGCCAGCGCGGCCACGCGTCATCCTTCATCGGCGGCGCCCACGCCAGCGTCAAAACCGTAAGGTTCCGCAGCCCGAAATTACTGGGCATCCAGCGCAGACCCCGATCGCGGCTGCGCAGCACGCCGTCACCCTCGCTGCCGGCCAGGATCACGCCCGAATCGTCGTAGTCCGGCGCCGAAGCAAAAGTGAGCACTGCCGATTCCGCGCCCTCCTGCCAGGCCGCCTGCCACTGCTCCGCTGTATCCAGAAGATAGGCCACACCAAAAGGCGCGCCGCCTGTAAATATCCGGTCCCCCAGGCTACAGGCCGCAGTCAACCTCTCCTGCGGCTGCGGTGTGGGGGTCAACTCCGCCTCCCCAACGGCAAACAGACCGTAGGGGCCGGCAGCCCAAATGCTTCCTTCATGTTCTGAAAGGGAGAGAATGATCGACATCGTTTACGGTTCCATGCTTTCAGTTGGTTCCTTGTGGAATACGATCGTGTTGGTGCCCAAGGCCATTAATGCCCCGCTGACCGCCGTTTCCAGCACCGCAGTCTGCACGCCCGTGACATCCACCAGGCCTGTTTCCTGGGCATTGACAAGCTCCTGCTTGACAACATCATACGTGTGGGAAGGTCCAGCCTCTTCCAGGCGAAGCGCCGCCACCGAAGGAGATTCGATGCCCGCATTCTGGACAATCTGCAGGAATGGCGCGTCCAGGGCATCGCGCAGCACCTTGACGCCAACGTTCTCATCGCCGTCCATCTCCAGTTTGTCCAGCGCACTGCGCGCATGGACAAACGCCGCGCCGCCTCCCGGCACGACACCCGTTCTGTGAGCCAGCGAGGTGGCAGTCAGCGCCCGTTCCGACAGCGCCGATACAATATCGCGCTCATGCTTGAGGTTGGTGCCCACCTTCAGGACACCCATGCCTCCTGTCAGAGCAGCCAAACGGTTGATGATGTCATCGCGCTCATCATCATCCACCCGCATGCCCTCCAGCCGCGCCCGCAGCTGCTCAACTGTCTCCTGCATCTCCGCAATACGGCTCTGAAATGGCTGTAACTGCATCATCTTGCGGTCAACCTGCACACGCATCGCCTCGCCCAGGTCTTCCTCTTTGGCGTTGGCCGCGTACGCGTAATAGTTGCGGCCCAATATGTTGGCTCCCGTCAGCGTCGTCAGGTCCTGGAATGCCATCCGCCGCGGGTCGCCAATCTCCTTCAACTGAATGCCGAGAATCGATATCTTCTTCTTCTCCTCGGTCTGGTTGCGCACCATAACGTGCAGCGCCTCCTCCTTGATATGGGAGGCAATAATGACAAGAGATTTCTTCCCCATCTTCATCGCCAGCTCGATCAACGCAACCGCCTCGGCAGCCTCCGACAGCGTGTCATCAACCAGGGCAATGGTGGAATCTCCGTAAATGGCCCATTTGCGAATCGGGTCGGTATAGAGGTGCATACTGGCGATTTCGGCTTTGTAGTTGGCCCCGGCATGGTACTCACGTGCCAGGTAGGGAGCGACAAACTTCTCGACCGAGACGCGCGCGTCCGGCCCCAGCAGATAGCTCAGTTCGCCAATCGTCGACGCCAGATCACGGTCTTTCACAACCGTCAGTGCCACCACCGCAAGGTCGTCCTCTGTTTCGACCGGCGTCGCCAGCTCGGACAGCTCCTCGCATATGGCCCTCGTTGCAGCCTGCAGGCCGATCTCCAGCTCCCGGTATCCGATTCCGGCCGTCATCATCTTCAAGGCCTGGCGGTAGATCTCCCTGGTCAGCAGGGCCGTGGCCGTACCGCCGTCCCCCACCTTCCCCGCGATCCGCCACACAATGTGACGCATCAGCATCGCGCCGACGTCCACCTTCGGGTCGCCCAGGCTGAGTATGCGGCGCACTGCTGTGGCCGCGTCGTCCAACAGCTCCGGCCCGCGCGTGCCGTCCCGCTCATGCACGACGTGCCCGCCGACCGGGCCAAGAGTCGGCGCCAGCAAATCGGCGATACTGTTGATGCCGTCGCTCAGGCTCTCGTGAGTCTCTTCCGGGCCGGCGACCGCGGCCCTGTAGTTCTTTATGCGTTCCAACTTTGCACCTCGATTATCTTCCTTGTGCTCTGGCTTTTGGTCCGGATCGTCACTCTCTCAAGTCCATCACAGTAAGGATTATGACCATAAATGGGCATATTTCAACCCGCTGCCCGTATTGAACAGGACTACCGTTTCGTCGCCCCCAAGCCAGCCTGACTCCAGCAACTGCTTCTGACCGGCCAGTGTAGCAGCACCCTCAGGGGCCGGGAAAACGCCCGTATGCCGTCCCATCTGCTTGGCGCTGCTCAACATCTCTTCGTCGCTGACCGCAATGGCAACGCCGCCGCTTTCCCGCACCGCCGTGAGTATCAGAAAGTCTCCCACCGCTGCAGGAACGCGCAAGCCGTCGGCAACCGTCGCCGCGCCCTCCCAGGCCTCGGCAAACTCGTCCCCCTGCTCAAAGGCGCGCACCATCGGCGCGCACCCGTTGCTCTGGACGCTGACCATGCGCGGCCGTTCGCTTCCGACCAGGCCCAACGCCTCCATCTCGTCGAATGCCTTCCACATGCCCACCAGGCCCGTACCGCCGCCCGTCGGGTAAATGATCACGTCGGGCATGCGCCAGCCCAGCTGCTCAACGACCTCGTAGCCCATCGTCTTTTTGCCTTCAATCCGGTAGGGCTCCTTCAGCGTACTGACGTCAAACCAGCCGTTCTCTTCGACCTTTTCCCGTACCTTCACCCCGCAGTCGGTGATCAAGCCGTCCACCAGCGTTACCTCCGCCCCCAGATTGCTGCACTCGACCCGAAACGCCGCCGGTACGTCCTTGGGCATATACACGTGGGCCGGCAACCCCGCCTTGGCGGCATACGCGCTCATCGCGCCCGCAGCATTTCCCGCACTCGGAATCGCCAAATCCCCCGCGCCCAACTCGTAGGCCCGGCCCACAGCCATCACCAGCCCCCTCGCTTTGAAGCTGCCTGTCGGGTTGAGCGACTCATCTTTGATCAGCGTATCGGGGCAACCGATTTCATCGCCCAGCGCACGCGCACACACCAGCGGCGTCCACCCTTCCCCCAACTTGAGCTGCGCCGCCCGCGTCCGAATGGGGAGCACCTCTTCATATCGCCACAGCGTAGACTCACGCTCCCGCAAAGATTCGCGCGTCAGCGTCTTCGCCGCTTGCCCAAGATCGTAACGCGCCAGCAGCGGCTTCCCGCAGGCCGGGCACAGATTCATCAGCTGTTCTGCATCGTACGTCTCACCACATCGACCGCACGAAAGATGTGTGAGTGTCGAACAGGTAACTGTCATCTCTTCATGTCCGGTAGGTGGATGCCGGCCGACGCAAGCTTGGAGAACATCATGCGCTGTCACTTATCGACATATGGAAAGAGGCAGCGGCACAGGGGAGCCGGCTGCCTGCACAATTGTACTTCCCTTCCAACCAGGAAGCAAAAAATAGCCGCGCATATTTTGCCTAGTTCCTACTCCCTCCGCAACCGCCCCGCACAGTCCATTTCCCGTAAGCCTTTGAGGCCCGCGCCGTCCTCTCTCTTCTCACTACTCTTCACTCTCTCCTCTCATTTTTGGGCGGTCGGGCCTTCGGCCCTCCCTTACTCCCTGTGCGGCACAGCGAACATGGTCCAAATGTCGCCTCCCCACCGGCCACGACAACAGAGACGTTCAGATTTGACATCAAGTTCACGGTCAATGGTATTCTCCTCTGGCGCCGCCTCGCTCTGAACGCGTCCATCGCCGAAACTTTCGCAGCCCGCAGCCGTATGTACAGTAGAGGCAACTCAATGCAAACAATGGTAGAAGCTCGAAACCTGCGCAAGACCTATAAACGCGCCGACGGCTCCACGATAGAGGCCGTCAAAGGCGTCGACTTGGACATCCTCCAGGGCGAAATCTTCAGCCTGCTCGGCCCCAACGGCGCCGGCAAGACCACCACGATCTCCATGATCAGCGGCCTTGTGCAGCCAACCGAAGGCGACGCAACCATCGGCGGTCACTCCATCACCAAAGAACCCATGGCCGCTAAGCGCCTGATGGGATTCGTTCCCCAGGAAATCGCCCTCTATCCCGAACTCAGCGCACGCCAGAATCTTGCCTTCTTCGGCAGAATGTATGGCATGGGCGGAAAAAAGCTCAGCCGCCGCGTCGATGAACTGCTCGAATTCGTGGACCTCGCCGACCGCCAGAACGATCGCATCGACACCTTTTCCGGAGGCATGAAGCGCCGCGTCAACCTCGCAGCCGGTCTCCTCAACAGCCCCCCGCTCATCTACATGGACGAGCCCACCGTAGGTATCGATCCCCAGAGCCGGCGCCGCATCCTCGACACCGTCAAACTGCTGCGCGACGAGCAGGACATGACCGTCCTCTACACCACCCACCTCATGGAAGAGGCCCAGGAGCTCAGCGACCGCGTCGCCATCATCGACCATGGCCAAATCATCGCCATGGGGACGCAAGACGAACTGACGCAGCAAGTAGGCGAAGAGGACCGGCTGGAATTCACCATAGGGAAGCAGGAGATTGCTGAGACGCTGTTAGAACGCATCCAACAAATGACCCCAGGCGTCACCCGAGTTCTCTACAACCCAACCGAACAGCTCAGTGACGACAGCAGTGAGTCCGTGCCCGCCCTTATGACTGTCTTCGCCAAGCGGGGCCGCACCGCGCTCCCGCAGATACTGCAGGACCTCGACTCGGCGGGCGTTGAAATCCAATCCGTCGCTGTGCGCGAGCCTGATCTTGAGGCGGTCTTCCTGGCACTGACCGGCCGCGCTCTGCGAGACTAGATACGCCCGCCAAAGGCTGCAATCCTGCGTGACGCCCGCGCAGCCGCCCGCAACGATCGCCCACCTTTCCCCCGCAGACCGCCTTGATTGATGCGCAAGATTCTCGCTGTTGCCTTCAAAGAGCTGTACGTAACCTTTCGCGATCGCAACATGATCCTCCTCATGTTCGCGACGCCGCTCGTCCTTTCTACCATTATCGGCATGGCCTTCGGCGGCGGCGGCGGCGACTCCGGGCTCCCCGACTTCGCCGACATCACAATAGCTGTAGTCAATCTGGATGAAGGCGTCGACCTGCAGGAGACGATCAATCTACCCGATCAGTTTCCAAACCTGGGTGCCGGTCCCACAGATCCTGCCGCGCTCCTCCCCCCCTTGC
>VYDA01000678.1 GCA_009843665.1 Caldilineaceae bacterium SB0675_bin_29
GATGGTTGGGGTGGTGTTGTTTGGTTGTCTGAATCAGGATCTGCGGGATTTTGATGGATTTTCGGGATGGATAGTGAGAGGCGGGAATTGTTCAGGGGATCCCATTGGTCTTCGGCTGACAGGGAAGTGCGCGGCGGGGTGTCGTCCAGGATGCGCAAAACTTAATCGGGCAGGTCGGCCAGGAGTGATCTTACGGTAGGGACTAACTCGATGGGTATGTCCATTGCTGTTTTTGTGGGATCCTCGAAGGCGGCTTCGTCTTCGGCGATGGCCTCTTCGTCGGATTGGGATTCGTAATGTTGGATAATGCGGCGGACGCGTTCCAGGTCCCAGCCTGGGGGGTAACGGTTCGGGTCTTTCATCTTCCTCTCCTTCTTGCGCGCCTTCGATAGGCGGAAAGCTGTCTGCCTCTAAGTTCATAGGCGGTTATGATGAAGAGTTCATCCGGGTCGGGATGGGGGATATAAACCACGCGAATGTAGCGGCCTCTACGCGTTCGTCCGATCGCAGTTCGCGACCTACCTCTTCCGCGCCTGTCCTCACCTGGAAAAAACAGTACGTCTTCGACTTCGTTCTCTTCTACTCCGTGGGCATAGATGTGAGGCTCGCCGGTGTCCGGATCAATGAAGAAGCGCACAGATACTCCAGGTAATCAGTTCCTCCTTAGCAGTACAATAACAGTATTGCACTCTGCCAATTTTGCACATCTGTTCAGAATTGTCCAGCATGGGAATACGGCCTTTGGCAACTCTGAGCGTACCGGGTTCGGTTATATGTCGGTCAAGTCAGATCGGAGCGACAACAGAATGCCAGAAAGCCGTGTACGGTGATGACAGAATTTCATGGCGAGTGGGACAGCTCCGATCCCAATTGATTCAGTTGACGGAGCGTTGGGCGATCTTGCTTTCGCTGTAGCGGAGTTGATCTTGGTCTTCTGGTTGCCTGCAATTGTGGCGGAAATGAGCAACGACCTCGGCCTGTTTGGCTGTGTGACGTTCTCTCGGCGGAACAGAATTGTAGCCAAATGGGCAATGCCAGAGCCAAAGTAGCAGGAGACGGTAAACGAATCAGTTATGATGCACACATATCTGGACTGCTTCAGCGGGCACCCGACAGGTTGATTGCAACGCAATCAGGCTATGATGGCGTGACAGAGAGAACGGAGATTCTCGATGGCCAGCATAACTGTACGCAACCTTGAATGAGGGCTGAAGCACTGGAGTGGGCCCAGAAGACTGGACTGAAAGCCATCTACAGTTCGTAGTTACGCCCTTTGCGGGCGATCCCGGCGTACGCCCAAAGCCAGCGGCAAAGGAGGCGGCTCAGCCACGACTGCCCATCTCAGTCCAGGCTGGGATGCGGCCAGGGAGCGAGCGACAGCGCCTGACCGCCCTTGCCCGCCAGTTCCTGAAAAAGAACGGTCGTGACGCGGTCCTGGGGCACAAAGGTGGAGAGATACAACTCGCCAAAGGCACTGACACTGGTGTTGGTAAAGACAGTGTACGCCACCGGCCCGTGCGCTCCGTGCAGGTAAGAATAGCTGCGCAAGCGGCTGTAATCGTCGTAACCGTTTTCGTGGCTGTCCGCCCACAGCCCGTAAAAGTCGGGATAGGCGGACAGGGCGCTGAAAAGCTGCCGGAAGCGCGCAGTGTGCCGGTAACGCAGAGTCATGGCCCGCCATTGCTGAATATTGGCCAGGGCGATGGGGCGCCAACCGCGCCCCAGCATTGCGCGCAAACGCCCGCCGGGAGCGAGCAGCAAGACGATGTTGTTCGCGCCCGCAGCAGTCGTCCGCGCCGCTTTGAGCTGGGCCAGGCTCAAGTCGTGAAATGTGAGCAGCGCGCGGTTGACGCCGATGATGTCGGCGAAGGGGTCCATGAGGAACGCGGGCGCGCAGAGTGTGTCCAACAAGGCCCAGACCTGCGCAAAGACATCCTCGTTGCCGATTGCGCCGCGCACGAGCGACGCGTCGGTCACCTCGCTCGCCATCGCAAAAAACTCGCGGCGTTCAAAGGGTGTGAGTTGAAAGGCCTGCGCCAGCCCCTCCAGGATCGCCCCGTCCAGCCGCGCCTGCTCACCGCGTTCGATCTTGCCCACAATCCGCACGGTCAACCCCGTCTCTTCGGCCAACTGCCGCTGGCTCCAGCTGTGACCGCTGGCAAAGTCGATCTGCTCGCGGCGCAGCGCGGCGACGACCCTGCCGAAATTCCTGTGTTCCACCGCTTCCTCCTCGTTGCCGGCGGTCAGTGGTCAGGTGGGCACTACGCGCCGCTTACATCTCCACTAAAAGATATTGTATCAACCAACGTACCGAATTCGGAACCTCGTTGTACCGGAATCGGTATATCTGGACACGACAAACCCTTTTGAGAGCGCGTATTCTATTCCTGGAACTGCACATTACTTTTACACCGGCGCCGTTGCCTTAACACAAAATAACAGTTCGCCGTCTGCTGTTCTCTTCGAGGGCCGACCTGTCTGCGGAGACCGCCGGACAGGTCAAAATGAGAAAGCGGCGGCGTTCTCATCAGTGAGTGATGACGGCCGCGACGAGGAGGCACGCAATGCCGCAAACGAATCCATTCAGAATGGCAGTTGACATCGGCATGATACTGGCATTCACCTTGACCGCGATTTTCGCCCTGATTTCTGCACCGACACGTGCTCTGACAGATGCGGTGTCTCTGGTCCCGGCAGGTCCGCATCCCGTGACAGTTGCGGGCAAAGACGTCGTCGGCACCGAACCCGGAATGGCAACGGCTGTCATCGGAATGGAAGTTCTGCGTCCAACCGTGAAGGAAGCCGTTTCAGCCGCCCAGGAGGTGATGACGGATGTATGGGCCGCGCTCCGCGCCCGCAACATCGCCGCATCGGACATCCGGACCAGTCACTTCAGCATCTATGCCGAAAGCTTCAGCCCGGACGGCATGCGGAAGGAAGATGAGATGCGTTACCACGCCAGCAACACCATCTTCATCACCATTCGGGATCTGGACAGCATCGACGCCGTGCTGGACGCGGCCATTGACGCCGGCGCCAGCAACATCTATAGCGTCGATTTCACTCTGCCCGACCCAGCCGCGGTCGAATCCGAAACGCACGTAGGCGCCAGCCCGCGCCCGCACCAGAACTGACCGGCCGGCGCGGCAGCAGGGATTCAGCGCCGCCGGTAGGTTGGACAACCCTTTGACCCAGTACATTCCGCACTTCATTGCTCTGCTCGCCGGCGGGCTGGTCGCCTATGCGACGGGCAGCTATATTTTCGTCATGCTGGAGGGTGAGAGAATATCCTGGAGAGTCAAGATAGCTGTTGCCGTCTTTGTGATGGCCGGCAGTTCGGGGTTGATTGCCTTCCTGTTTCGGGAACTGGCACTCGAGATTGCGATGTTCTACGCGCTCGGCTTCACCTTCATGTTGGCCCTGTTCAGCATGGGAAACCGCCAAGCGGGCGGCGACAGGTGAACCTGGCTTCCAATACGGAAGAATCCGATGAATAGACCCGTTGTGATCGTGTTCGTGTTGGTCCTTGCGGCTTGCAATCCGATTCCGCCTCACGATCCAGATCGATTTGTGGAATGCACGGGATACTCTTCGGCGTGCAATCCAGGTTGTACCTCCATGGATGCGGTTGACAATCTGCCAAGGCACATCAATATCATCAAGACGAGGTCGAACCGGGTTGGCGAGACGATTCATGCCAGGTTCTATCTTCGAGAGATTCCCGAAATGATGACGTTCAACAGAGACGGCGTTGGCGACACTGTCCTGGAGTATATGTGGACAGTGTCGGTTGACGTTGATGGGCGTATGGAGCCTTGGCTGGGGCATGAGTATGATTTCATGATGGCGGCCTTCACAAAGGCGTCAGTGGTTTCCGAGCGAGGCCGAAACCTGGTCCGCCCGCTTGAGAACATGATTGAAGTAGAGCTGTATGAGCGGGTGTTTGACGAATCTTTGGAGGCGTATACCTGGGTGGAAGTGGAGGGCAGCAATCCCCGCGTAACAATCTCCCGTGAGGATCAGACGATTAAGCTGACCAGTGAAATTCCTGGCGTCAGCCAGGAATCGCTGTTGCATTTCCGCTCTTTCGATGCTCTTTTGGGCGAAGATTGCATTTCGCCGGAATGAGTGCAGCCGATAGCTCAGTCACGGAACCGTGCAGCGCATTCGCGAATGAGACGGAAAATGAAATTCAGGATGGGTGGCATTCGCCCCATGACCGCCTGATTTCACCCTGTGCGAAGTGTACTCGAAGACGGATGCGTTCGCCTGAACGAAACATGAATCCTACCCGCACAGTTCGCACCGCAGCAGATGAAATCACTGGTAGGTATCGCTGACAAAACGCAAAGGAGAGACATCGAAAATGCATCCTTTACCTTACGGACTTCTAAGCTATGACGATGGATTTAACGACGATAACGGACCATCGCGGCAACCCAGCCGGAAAACGATCAAGAGCCTGATCACCGATTTTCAGACGAACCCGCTGCCTTTGCCTGTCTGGATCTGGAACTGCATCGTCATCTACATCATAATCAGCGTGGTATGGTTCTTGATAAAGATTGGGCTCATAATCCTGACCGGGCTCTCCTTCTTTCTCTGGGGAACTTTCGGATAACGGTGAGCCCAAATCGAGTAATTCCGCATGTCTTCCCCTGACATCCTCTTCCTCATGACCGATCAGATGCAGGCCCGCTTCCTCAGGCAGGGCAACCCGGAGCTTGCAGGCCGTCGTGTGTCGCCGTCGTTTCCTGACCATCGCTCCGCCCGTCCACAGGCTGGGTGAACTGCTCCATTGATACACCTTAGCTTGTGGTCCGGTTTTTGGGGCCAAGCTCAAAAGAGCCAGAAGAGGCCGCGCCAGTCTTTTGTGACGGGTGAAATAGCACCGATTCGATTTGATTCCACTGATACTGTGTTCGACGATGACGGACACAGAGTTTAACGAACCTCTCACGAGGGTGGGGCAGCAGCAGGGGCACCCACTAGGGGTGCCCCTGCGGATGGATGGCAAGATGGAAGTGGGTCAGATTCAGTTCATTCAGGTGTTCGGGATGTGGAGGAGTTGGGTGGGGTTATTCGGACGTATCGAACTCCCAGGTGGCGCGTGTGAAGACTCCGTCTTCGGCGACGCTGGGGGGAAATGTTTCTCCTTCGTGCAGGATGACATACTGATTGGGATCTTCGGCTGAGCGATAGAGGCCCGATTTGCTACAGATTTGCCCCGTAATGCCCTCGATTGTTGAATCTTCGGTCGGAGGCTGCGCCCCTGGAGGGTCCTGCGCCGAGGGGTGATCGGTGCGATTTTCTCTTCTTTTCCACAAGAAGGCTACGAGAAATGCCACGACAATCAAGGTACTGACAATTGCATCCAAAATCCAGACCTCCGAACGGCGCTGCTCAGTCTTTCGTCGAAAAACCTCCACAGTTTCGAATTCCGTGGATCGAAAGCTATCGGGATCGCAGGTTTTCCGATGAAAGCGGGAAGTTAAGGTTGCTTCCCGGTCTCCTTGCCAGAACGACTGCATCAATTCCCGGAATCTTCGAAGAGCCTCCCACACGCCTGAACACTGATGAGCAGCCACAACCCTAAAACAGTCCTGTAAAGAAAGAGTTCTACGCTGCTGGCGGAATTGAGATATCAAAACCACCAGATCCCGGTACGCCCGGGGACACAATGGGTGGTGGATCCTGGCCGTCCCCCGTTCCACGGTTTTGTGTATGCCATTTGTCGGGCTCCGGGTTGACGCCAAGGCGCACAGGGGACTGGCCAGGAAGATCAGATCGTCCATTGCGGATCATCAAGTATCTCCAGCAATCTCTCCTTCGCGTCAGGGCGAAGCCTGTCGTGATCGTGGAGTTCGTCCAGTTGTGGAACGGCCCCAAGGCGACCATCAGAAACGGTCGGGAATACACCTATTCTGCCGCCGACGATGATTACCCAATACGTGCAGTTTTGGATTGAGCACATCTTCCCTCCCATTCTCACGACCAGTCTTTTGAGCATCAGGTAAGGCG
>VYDA01000130.1 GCA_009843665.1 Caldilineaceae bacterium SB0675_bin_29
AAGTGGGACCGGTTCAGGGGAAATCGATAGCGTGCCTGCGTCAATGTGGGCTACATCGAGGAGGTCGTTGATGAGACCGCTCATGTGGTCGGCCTGCCTGTCGATAATGCGGAAGAATTGCAGCATTTCGGTCGAGCCGAAGGACGTGGGAGCGGTCAGTACAGTTGTTGCCGAGCCTTTGATGGAGGACAAGGGGACGCGAAGTTCATGGCTCATCATGGCGGAAAACTCGGATTTGAGCTGATCTATTTCCTCAAGCGCGGCAAGGTCCTGCACGGTCACGACCAATGAGTCTGGCTCCTCATTCTGCTCCAGGTGGATGGGTGTGGCGTTGACGAGAATTCTGACGGCGTTGCCTTTGGGGCCACTGATTTCAATTTCCTCGGCGCGGACGGTCTCGCTTGCTTTCAGGGCCTGGGCGACGGGAAACTCCTGAAACGGAATTTCACGTCCATCGGCCCGCCTGATTGTCACCAGACCCAGAAGCGTTTCGAAACTCGTATCCGGCGGCTGCAGGGCCTTCACAATTCTTGCGGCTTCGCGGCAGTAAGAGACGAGCACGCCTGACTGGGCACCCAGTACAACAACGCCGAAGGGCGAAGTGTCGATCAGAGTTTCCAGCCGGGCCCTGGCCATCTGTTCATTCTGGAAACGTTTGGCGTTGGCGATGGCCAGGGCAGCCTGGGAGGCGAACATTACCAAGGGCTCTTCGTCATCGGAGGTGAAGTACCCGGTTCCATTCTCCTTGTCCGAGAGGAAAAAGTGGCCCACGATCTCGCCCTGGCTGTGAATCGGTGCGGCAAGGAAGGGGAACGGCGTGTTAATGGGCATAGACGGCTGGTATTCGGGAAGGCCGAGCGTGCTCATGTGCCCGAGAAAGTCTCTCAGGCGCAGAGGCTGCGGAATGCCACGAAGATAGCGGTAGATCTCCATACCTTCGTGCCAGTCCCACAGTTTCCGGGTCACGTCCGGTGTAAGGCCGGAGGTAAGAAACGTCGGTCGTTCTCCGAGGTCATTGTGGAGAGTGAAGACGCCGTACCTGGCGCTGGTAAGAATACGGGCACTGTCCAGGACTTCCTGCAGAACGCTCTCGAAGTCCAGGCTGTCGTTGATGCGACGGCTCGCTTCACTCAAGCGAGCAAGGCGGTCGCGAAGTGTTTGTACTTCCAGCTGCAGCTTTTCGACCTGAGTCATTGAGTTTTTCCGTGGTCGTGGAGGATTTGGGGCGTTATGGTTGTCCTTTTATGTGCAAGGGGAGTTAGTCTTACGTCGTACCCGATTGAATTGGCACCACTTCAGGTCCAAGGTCCAATTTTCACAAGAATTCACCAGGAGAGCATCTTTTGTTCACTGATTTCTCACTCGCCTAGTGTATTTTAGTTACAATCATGTTTTTGTAAAGGATATGCAAAGAGGAATTGCGCTGCAAGGTGTGAAACCAGGAGGAGAGAGTTGCACGGTTCAAGGCGGCGGCCTTGGAGGCAAGAGTGTACCTGGATGGGGAGTCGAGGCCATAGTTACACGCATCACAGGGGCAAGAGGTCTGGGCCCGTTCCCGACCGGGCCGCAGACCTCGAGCAAGAACACGCACCGCCAAGGCCGCCGCGTTGGACCGAGCAGTACGGCGAGGCCAGAAACTGAAAGGTTGAAGGCCTGGGTTAAGGAAAGATCTCACCAGGCGGGGCCGGCTGCCGGCCTGGAGAGTAAACCCGCGGAAGGGTTGTCACTGTCGACAGGACTACATCGAATCGAAGTCCGGTAGAATCTTGCACTTTTTGGAAGAGTCACGAAGGAGAAATGTCATTACCGCAGGCCGCTTTCGTCTGTACCGCCGCCGAACAATATGGTGGTGATGTTCGAAATCGATGTGCACGGCTGGAATTCAGTCGTTGGCCAGGTTGAACCAGTTTCGGGCAATTTCGAATGCACGGTGACTAAAGTGGTTTCCACTCCCGCGAATCATCCGCGTCCCAGTCGTTGAGCCGCCATCCTCTGGCAGGCCAGGACGACAGTTCCAGCACGATCTAATTGCAGTCTAGAATGAACCACGCTGTATAAGGCAGCGCCAGTGTGCTGTGGTTTCGCGGCGTATTGGCGCCGATTTTGCGGCAGCGTTGACTGGTACCCAAGGTCTGCCGGTCCTTGCCTGACGTGAGCCGGGGCGTGAGAATGCGGGTCCTGGCGGACTTTTTCAGGCCTATTCTGAAACTCCACGTTCAACTGAACATTCATTGCAGGGGAGCAGCGCGCATTTCAGGGTGGCATTGACGCGGCGAGGAAACCCGCTGTCGGATGCCGCGGCTGCTTACCGGGTAGCGGGGATACACCTGGCACACACAAGGGGTGCCCCTACAGGTCTTGTGCAAGTGAAGATCACGCGGGAGAGGGCCAGGGCAGGCACAAGGCCGGCATCTACGGGGATTTGAAGAGACTGGAGGGACCTGGTTTGACGAGAATTGCTCGAATGGGCACCCGTCACGAATGTCGACACACGGTCGACCAGGCATGTTGTTGGCCGGGGGCGTTGCGGGGGCGGAGCCCCTGCACAAGGGAGGCCGCTTGCGGCCGACCGCCCAACTGCAGTGGTCAGTGGTCAGTGGTTAGTGACTGGGCAACCGCTGATTGAGAGTTGATCGGGGGATGGGTGCGGCTGGGTTGCTGCCGAGGGATGGGAAAGTCTGCCAATATTTTATGATGCAACCGGACTCCAAAAGGCGGGTTGCATTTATGTTGAGAGATGGGTTATATTCTGGGCGGACGGCGTTCGCGCTTGCGTCCCCGCCGTCCCTCCTCTGGATCCTCTAAAACCGAATCGCCAGAAACATCGGGAGGAACCTCATATGTCTGCGCATGAGCCGATCTACTTGACCGACTTGGGTTTGAGCCAGCCTCAGCTTGCGTTATCCACTGACAGGCGAAAGTATCACTGGCAGGTCGTTCCCTACGAGACTGAAGAGTTCAGCGGCAAGATGCTGATCGCCGGACCGGAAACGGAAGCGCCGCCGGTTGCGGTCCCGCTTGGTGTATCGGGATGGCACCGGATTTTTCTGGGTCTGTGGAGCAACTGGACAGAGGAACTGGTGCGCGTGAGGCTGTCGGGCGACAGCGCGTTCGTCAAAGTGAACCGTGAGAGAGAGCAGGGAAGCTTTGCGGACAACTATTCCCTAGATGAACGGTATTGGAAGACGGCGGATCTCACCGGCCAGGACCTGGTCATAGGCCAACAGACGGCCGGCATGACGCAGCCTGCCTATGTCGCCTATGTAAAGCTGGAGCCATTAGACGAAGGTGAAGTTGCCGAGCTTCTTGCAGACAGGAACGAGGTCCGCAACAGGCGTCTGATCTGCATGAACGACGGCTTCAGCGACTTTGGCCGCTTCCGACCCACGAGCCAGGAGGAGATCTGGGAGTTTCTCGAGCCGTTCAGAGATACGGATTTTCAGAAGATGTTCTGGTGCCCAGGGGCGGGCGGGGACGTTCTGACCTATCCTTCGGACATCGGCAGCCTGACCGGAAGCAAGACCAGAGACTACCCCAGGGTGGTCGACCGCTATATCGGTGAATCGATGCAGATACTGGCAGGGGCAGGGATCGACACGGTCGAGACGGTGGTGGAGTACGGGCACAGTGTGGGGCTGGAGGTCCATATCAGCCAGAGGATGGAGGCATTTCAGTGCTGTCCGCCGTTTGAGGACTACTTTACGGGTGATTTCTACCGTGATCACCCGGAGTGGCGCTGCGTAGACATTGACGGGCGCGAGATTGCGAGGATGAGTTACGCATTTCCGGAGGTGCGCGAGCTGCTGCTAGCCGTATTTCGTGAACTGGCGACGCGGTACGACATTGACGGCGTCAACCCAATTTTCAATCGCGGCGCTCCGTTTCTGCTTTACGAGTCGCCGCTGGTTGAGGGATTCCGAGAGGAGACGGGGCTCGACGCAACGCAGCTGGCGGAGGACGATGAACGGTATTTGCGCTACCGGGCTGGGGTGATGACCGAGTTCATGGCGGAACTGCGGCGGGAGATGGATGAGATTGGAGCGAGGCGAGGGCGGCCGCTGGAGATTTCGGCGCATGCACTGAATGACGCTGCAACCAATTTATTTTATGGATTGGACATCCCTGCCTGGGTGGAAGGGGGGTTGATTGACAATCTGATTTCGTATCCGTGGCGGGATGAGGAGATAGACGTCGACTACTTTGGGAAACTGACGGCCGGTTCGCCGGTCCAGTATTATCCTGAGATCATGCCGCGAACGATGCCTGCGGAGGATTTTCGCCAGCGGGCGCTGCAGTACTACGCGGCGGGGGCAGACGGCCTGTGTTTCTGGGACACGAATGGGCGTCATCAGCGCTTCAAGGAATGGAGCATGATACGGCGACTGGGGCACAGAGACAGCCTGGAGGGTTGGAATGACGGCGAAGGGGAGCTCTACCGGACCGTTCCGCTGCGGAGCGTAGGCGGGTACGTGCTGGACAAGTATCCGCCGCATTGGGCTTATTGATGGCAACGTATATTGCAAACAGGCTGCTACTGGCTATTCCACTGATACTGGGCATCACGTTGATCACGTTCAGCTTTATCAGCGTGGCGCCGGGCGACCCGGTGATGGCGATGATCAACCCGGAAGAGGACATGTCGGCGGCCAATCTTGAGCGGCTCAAGGAGGAGCTGGGGTTGAACAGGCCAATCCCGGTGCGATACGCGATCTGGCTGGGGCAGCTGGTGCAGGGCAACTTTGGGTATTCGTATCACACGGGGGAACCGGTACTACGCCGCATCGCGGTCCGTCTGCCGGCCACGCTGGAGTTGATGGGCTTTGCCCTGGTGGCGTCCTCGGTCCTGGGCATCAGCCTGGGCGTGCTGGCGGCACTGAAGCAGTATACGATCTGGGACTATGTGTTGACCCTGTTTGCGTTGCTCTCGATCTCGATCCCTTCCTTTTTTCTGGCTCTTCTGGCCCTGTATGTGTTTGCGCTCAAACTAGAGTGGTTTCCAACATTTGGCATGCGTTCGGTGGCGTTTGACGCGCCGCCGGCGCTGCTGGACAATCTGCATCATCTGGTGCTGCCGGGTGTGATTCTTTCGCTGGACCTGACGGCAGGGCTGACGCGGTATATGCGGTCGGGTATGCTGGAGGTATTGGGGCAGGAGTATGTGACGACGGCGCGGGCGAAGGGTCTGAAGGAGACGCGCGTCGTTGTCGGGCATGCGCTGCGAAACGCGCTGCTGCCGGTCATCACGATCATCACGTTGCGGCTGCCGATTCTTTTCGGGGGCACGGTCATCATCGAGACGATGTTTCAGTGGCCGGGCATGGGGCGCATGGCGATCCAGGCGATTTCGCAGCGTGACTATCCTGTGCTGATGGGGCTGACTTTCATCGCGGCGGTGCTGGTCCTGTTCAGTAATCTGACCGCGGATATCCTGTATGCGGTGGCCGATCCGCGCATACGCCACGAGTAGGGTTGACAATATGCGTTCTTCACAGGAGTTGCGCTCCATGTTGACCGGGCCGGTGACGTCGCTGCACACGCCGTTCTTTGGGGACGGCGAGATTGACTATGGGAGTCTGCGGGGGCTGGTGGACCGGGGTATCGAAGCCGGCAGCACGACGATGATGTTGACTTACGGGGACAGTCTCTTCTCGCTGCTCACGGACAGTGAGGTGGCTGAGGTGACGAGGGTGGTGGCTGAACATACGGCGGGGCGGGCGGCGGTTATTGCGGCCGACCGCATCTGGTGGACGGGCAAGACGGTTGCCTTCGCGCGCTTTGCGCGGGAGGTGGGCGCGGACTTGCTGATGGTCCTGCCGCCTGATTGGGCAGCTTCGTGTACGGCTGACACGTTTGTTGCGCACTATGCGGAGGCGGCGGCGGAGATACCGGTCATGGTGGTGACGAATGTGTTCAGCCGTTCGCATGCGCTGGGGCTGGAGGTGCTGCGGAGGCTGCGGGACGCGGTGCCGGGGGTGGTTGAGATCAAGGACTACCTGCTTGGCGCATACGCGCG
>VYDA01000395.1 GCA_009843665.1 Caldilineaceae bacterium SB0675_bin_29
ATATAGCTGTCGCGGGTGATGATCAGATGAGCGAGAACATCGATCTGCAGGAGCTTTCCCGCGGCGACAATCTGTTTTGTCACCTGCACGTCTTCGGGGCTGGGCGTGGGATCGCCGCTGGGATGGTTGTGTACGACGATGAGTGATGCGCTGTTGGCGCGCACGGCCTCCGTGAAGATTTCACCGACGCGAATTACGGCGGCGTTGAGGCTGCCAGAATAGACAACGGGCGTGCGCTGGACATGGTTTTTCGTGTCCAGGAAAACGACCCGCACCTGTTCCCTCTCGAGCATTCCCATTTCCAACATAAGCAGATTGGCGACATCAGTGGGGCTCTGGATCCTGGCCCGCTCCTGGGGGGCGGCGAGCAGGAGTCTGCGTCCCAGTTCGAGTGCGGCTTTGATCTGGGTGACCTTGGCCTTGCCGACGCCGTGGGCCTTTGTCAACTCCTCAAAGCTGGCGCGTGCGAGGCCGGGCAGACCATTGAATTCGGTCAGCAGCCGCTCGGACTGGCGGATGACGTTCTCGCCCTTGCCGCCGGTACGCAGGAGAATCGCGAGGAGTTCGGCAGCGCTGAGGGCGCCGGCGCCGACATACTCCAGCCTTTCTCTGGGGCGGAGATCTTCCGGCATCTCTTTGATTGTGTAGGCTGTGCGGAAAGGGGTTGCCTGATCGTGTTGTTCAGGTCGTTCTTGGTGGGAAGGGTCGATGGCAGGGGGGATATTGTCTACAGTTGTCAGTTGCATACGGGTGTGACCGGGAGATAGTCGTGGGCCGATATTGAATTAGAGCAACACAGTCGGGTTCAGGACTGGTTACTTGCTGAAGCCAGGAATAGAGTGTCCTTGAGGTTTTGGGTGAGGCATTAAGGGTTGGATGTGCCGAACAGGACCGGTATCTGTTCAACCGAGATTCAATTCTGAGGTCCAGCGATGCAGTTGCATTTCGCTCGTTGCCATGTGCGGGAAAGAACGCACCGGCACCGGACGCGTTTACTCTTCGCCATAGAAGTCATCGTCAGGCTCAACGACTTCGAATCCGGCGTCGCGAATGATCTGAGCGGAGCGACTGTTTATCGTGCCGACGGCCAGGATGATCCGCGCCGGCACTATCCCCACTTCGGAAATATAGAGAGCCTTCTTGCGGTCCAGTCGCTCCAGGATATTGCGCCGGACACTAGCGGCGATCTCGATCAGGATGTGGTCGCCGTTCTTCATGACGACGAGGTCAGACTGCTCCCCCTGGATATTTTTCTCTTCCACCGTGGCTTCGAAGGATTCTTCGAGCACGGACTTCATGGTTTTGCGGAAGAGATCTTCACTATGGATGCCCCAGCGTGAGCCAAGGCGGGCTAGAGTCAGTTCCAAGGAGTCGAAGCGATTGTCCATCTTGTCGAATCGCTCGTCGACCTTATCGAAGCGAACATCCATCTTGCCGAGTCGCTCGTCAATTTTGTCGAAGCGACTATCTATCTTGTCGAAGCGTTCGCTAGTTTCTCTCTGGAATTGCTGAGTTTCCCGTCGGTGCGCCTCCACTTGATCCAGGAGACGCGCAAACTCGTCTCGTCGCGGAAACTTGCCGGCGACCACCCCTTCAACAAATACAACAAATTCGGGGGATTGCTCCAGTATCTGCGGCAGGTTATTCAGGATATATTGTTTGGCCTGTTCAAGTTGCTCAGTTGTCAGCGGCTGAGCGTTCATCGATTCTGTCGTCTCCGTCATGGTCATGAGTATACCACGAGTATGCCTGTCTTAAGGTGTTTGGGATAGCCGAAGTCAGCAGCCGGCAGATCGCATGGCAGGTGCCGCACGACAGTTTCGGGCCGGGGGCCGGGTGCGAACAGGAGTTGTCTTCCACTTAGCGAATGGAGCGGGTCGTAGAAAAGGGCGCCAGGTCCCAGGCGACCGGTTGATCGAGGGCTTGTTCGACCACCAGCTTTGCACTGAACGGGCCGAGGGTCAGACCGGTGGGCCCGTGGCCGGTTGCAAGGTATACGCCTTTCGCGCCGGGAACGGAGCCCAGAAGCGGCAGGTGATCGGTGGTATAGGGACGCAAGCCGACGCGGATTTCGTGGATGGCGGCGTTGTGCAGGCCGGGGGCGAGGCGAATGGCTTCGCGCAGAACCTCCTGGACGCCGTCAACGGTGGCGTGGGGAGCGAAGCCGCTGCCGGACTCGCGTGTGGCGCCGACTACGACGCGACCACCGGGCCAGGGCACCTGATAGTGGCCGCTGAATCCTCTCACGATCGACCAGGCGCCGCTGTCCTGTTCGGGAAGACGCAGGTGGATGATCTGCCCGCGCTGGGGGGCAACGGGAATTTGGACGTCGAGCTGGCTGCCGAAGGCTTCTGACCAGGCGCCACCTGCAATGAGTACCGCGCCAGCCGTGAATTCATCCCCTGAAACAGTGCGGACACCTATCAATTGGCCGTCTTCGAGTAACAGAGCCGCCACGTCGGCTTCAACGGTGTGGACGCCGCGGCTGCGGAGGCCGTGCTCGAGAGCTGCGTTCATGAGACGGCCGTCGACTCGGCGGGTGACCGGTTGGAGCAGGACCGCGCTGACGTCGGCCAGCAGAGGGTAGTAGGCGTCACGTGCCTCGGCGGAAGAGATGCGTTGAATACGCTCTGCGGGGGGCGGGCGACGTTCCTCTTGACGGGCGTAGATTTCCTGCTCCATCTCAGCCAGGTCGGCCGCTTCGCTTTCATCAAGAGCAACAGTCAACATGGAACTGCGGCTGTATGCCTGAGAAAGTTCTGCGGCAGGTACACCGTCGGCGGTCAGATCTTCGATCAGTACGGAATAGTAGTCGACCGCATCGAGAGCGAAGTCGTACCAGAGTCGGCCGTAGCGGGTACCGCTCTCGGGGGCGAGGATGCCGGCGCCAGCGTCGGTGGCGCGGCCTGCGTCGCGCCGGTCGCAGAGCAGGGTACGGGCGCCAAGCTGGCCGGCGCGGTAGGCTGCAGCCGCTCCGACGATACCGCCGCCGATGACAATCAGGTCGAAATCCATGGCAGGTCCTCTCGGTGGTGCTGTAGGGAAACTCAGATGCGTTTCACAGGCGGCGCGCTTGCGGGCTCATGTTCAACGAAATTTCTTTAGTTCTGGCCAGCAGCCTGAACCTGAAAGATTGTGCCGCTGTAATGGAGGAGATAGAGATTGCCAACCTCATCTTCGCCGAAGCTGCTGACATTGTAGGGGCTGTCCAGGAGCAACTCGGACTCCCATACGCCGTTCACCTGCTTAAGACCCCAGATATTGCCGGTGACGTAGTCTGCGAAAAAGTAGATGCCCTGCAGGGCGGGGTAGTCCTGCCCTCTGTAGACGTAGCCGCCGGTAATGGAAAGTCCGCTGATGCGGTCGTACTCGACCACCGGCATGGTCAGACCGGCAGTGGGACAGCCGGACGATGGATTGAAGCAGTGAAGACCTTCCATGATGCGCCAGCCGTAGTTTTCGCCGCCAGGGCTGCCGGCGGGTTGAAAGTTCACCTCTTCCCAGGCGTTCTGGCCTACGTCGGCGATGTAGAGGTCACCGGTCTCGCGGTCGAAGGAGAAGCGCCAGGGATTGCGCAGACCGTAGGCCCAGATCTCATCGAGGAAGTCGTCATTGCCCATGAAAGGATTGTCGGGAGGGATGGCGTAGGGGGCATCAGCGGCGGCGGAGACGTCGATGCGGAGGAGTTTGCCGAGCAGAGTCTGGCTCTTCTGCCCATTGTCCTGGGGATCGGCGGCGCTGCCGCCGTCACCGGTCCCGATCCAGAGGTAGCCGTCGGGGCCGAATGCGATCTGGCCGCCGTTGTGATTGCGCCAGGGCTGGTGGAACTGCATGAGGATTTCCTCGGAATCGGGATCGACCTGGCGGACGTCAGGATAGAGGCGGAAACGGGAGACGCGAGTATGGAGACTGCCGGGGTCGGTGGTGGTGTAGTTGACGTACAGGGTCCGGCTGCTGGAAAAGTCGGCGGGGAAGGCGATGCCAAGCAGTCCTCTCTCGCCGCAGCAGCTGACGCGATCGCGGATGTCCATGAACGGGGACTGGCCAATGACGCCGCCGTCAAATGCCTGGACCAGGCCTATCTGCTCGACCACATAGATGCGTCCGGAACCATCTTTGGCGTGGGCGAGGTCGACAGGATTTCTGAGGCCGGACATTGTTTCGACCAGGGTGATGGCCGGCCAAGTCGGCCATTGTTGGGATTGGGGCTCGGGGGCAGGCGTGCTGGTTTCTGCGGCGGTAGCCGGGGGCGAGGCAGGCGTGTGTGCCGGCGCGGCTGTGGGGGAAGGCGCGGCCGCGGCGTTCGCACCCGGCTGCTGGGTACTGGGCGGTTCGCTTGGGGCACATGCGGCGAACAGGAGTGCGCCGATCAGTGCGCAGACTCTGCAGAAGGCTTTGATCTTCATATTCCGTTGCTCCTTCAGTTCGCGATCGCGGCGGATTCGCCAAGGCTGCGGCCAAGCGCAAGGGACATCATCCTACCAGCAGAGTTGCCAGACAGTCCAGTTTTGCCGGTCCTCGGGAAGGGGGTCTGTTGCCGACGGAGGCTGACAGGCGGCTCCTATCCCCAGCGCTGCTCTGGTGGGTCGAAGAGAAAGCCGTGGAACAGCTTGCGTCGAGCCGGTGAGAGCCTGTTGTAGAAATGGCTGGGATAGCCCCAGTGTTCCTGGGAAGCGATCATCCAGGGATGCTCGTAGGCATAGTAAAGCATGGCGCGTTGACCGTTTTTGCTGCTGAAGGGGCCGGCGGAGTGCCAGAGGGCGTTGTGGAACAGGATGGCGGTCCCTGCCGGCGCGCAGATCTCGGCGACCCCGGCAGACTTTCCCCACCGCTGCAGGTCTTCGCGTGTAGGCGAATAGGCGCCCTTATGGCTGCCTGGCAGGACGCAGAGATTGCCCTGGCCGGGTTGGGTCATGTCGCTGAGATAGTAGCCGATTTTGAGTTGCAGCAGAGGAATCTGCGGGCCCAGGTTTCTGAATCCGTCGTCAATGCCGTCGA
The DNA here is from genome assembly GCA_009843665.1 of Caldilineaceae bacterium SB0675_bin_29. GTDB lineage: Bacteria > Chloroflexota > Anaerolineae > Caldilineales > Caldilineaceae > Bin5. The sequence continues at coordinate 4,999 of VYDA01000395.1, forward strand.
TATGCCATCTCATGTCGCGGCCGATGAGGTCGCTGCCATGCTCGACGATGGCGTCAGAGGCATGGTGATGGGGGACGGCATTGAGAAGGCCGGTTACGTAGGGCCAGATGGCGGGCCAGTCGAGCATCTCCAGAAACAAGGGATCGTCGTCGAGAATGTAGAAGATACGGGTACTCTTTTCGCCCATGGGCGTCGTTATGCCGGTATGAGAGCACTCCTGCTCCTGCAGTTTGCGCCGCCGTTGTATCACGCGGTGGAGGGCCTGGAGCAGGAGGTTGACGTGGTCTGCGTCGAGGAACTCTTCGAGAACCAGGTAGCCGTTGTTGTCGAAGAAGAAGCGTTCCGCAGGCGTGGGGCTGGCGTCAACGGGCGTCGGTGTATTGTCACTGTGGAGGGCGGGCGCCGCTTTCTCTGCTATCTTCAATGCCATGATTTAGCCTCTTCAGGTGATTCATATCCGGGTATGTTGCGGCGGAAGCGAGCGGGAGAGTGGAACGGGATGTATTACGTCTCTTCGGTGATGGCAATTGCACGCACGGGGGATCCGTCCCGGCCTGTAATTTTGAGGGGCAGGGCCAGGAATTGAAAGTGGGGCTGGCCTATCTGATCGAGGTTGGTCAGGTTTTCGACGATGAGAACTTCATTGCCCAGGAGTACAAAGTGGGCGTCGTTGGGTGAATAGTCGACGGATGGGGTATCGATCCCAACCAGCTCGATGCCGCAATCCACGAGGTAGCAGGCGGCGTCCCCGGTCAAAGGCGGGTAGGCGGTGAAATAGTGGTCATTGCCCCAATTCTGCGCCCAGCCGGTGTTCAGGATCACTTTTGGGGTGCGGCTGATGGCCTGGCGATGGGGGAGCAGATCGTCGGCGGTGATTTCCTCTTTGGGCAGTTTGGTGGAGAGGTCAAGCAGCAGTGCCGGGCCGATGCACTGAGCCAGCGGGATCTGATCGATCGTCGCCCCGTCTCGATAGAAGTGGAAGAAGGCATCCATGTGTGTTCCGGTGTGGAGAGA
>VYDA01000704.1:0-4478 GCA_009843665.1 Caldilineaceae bacterium SB0675_bin_29
GTGTCGGGTTGCTGATGAATGACTGGACGTTGACGCCGCCCTGCTTGTTGCCACCTTGGTTGTTGCCTCCCTGGTTGTTGCTGCGGCCCTGGTTGTTGTTGCCTTGGTTGCCGCCCCCGCTGTTGCCCGGTTGGTTGTTCTGCTGGTTGCCCTGGTTGCCGCCATTGCCTTGGTTGCCGCCGTTGCTCTCTTCTGTAGGCGTTGCCGTTGGGGTCGCGGTAGGCTGGTCAGGGTCGTCCTGTGGTGGGTGTAGTGGCCCTTGCGTATCGCCGGTCGGCGTCGCCGTAGGTGTTGCGGTCGGTTGTTGTTGCAGCGGTTGTTGCTGTTGTGGTGGTTGTGTTTGTGTTTGCGGCGTGGCCGTCTGAGTACGGGTCGGTGTCACTGTAACGATGGGTGTCGGATCTGGATTCACGTTGACACCAAAGTATTCGATCGCGGAGGCCACTTCGACCTTGTCGGAACCCATCAGGATGACCTTCAATATATATTGTCCCCCTGTCGGACAACTAGAGGGAAGCGCACCGGAATCTCTTTTTCTTTCAATTCCGTCACCTTTCTGAAAGCTGCGATCCCCGCCCAAGCCCTGTTCACAGTCAGAATTGCGATTATTGGTGCCGCGATCATATATCTCGGCGCGATAGTAACAGACGTCGTCGAACGTTGTATGGTGCGGGCCCCCGACGTTCTTATCGCACGTAATACTTTGGAAATTCCTGAAGGTGTAGAACGCCAAGGTCTGATTATATGTCGCCTTCCCAATGTAGTGATTCATATCGATATGTACCGACGGTTGAGGATTCTGGGCGTAGGCGATCTGCGGCCGGGGCGCGATGATAACGGCCAGGGCAGCGATCAACAGTGCGCCCAGCCCGACCACGGTGACGATTGTGAGATTGGTTTGCGTTCGCATCGTCTTTGCCTCTCTCCTATCGGCGAGCTTTCCTGCCATTGGTCATACAATTGAACGATTCCATTCAGTCCTGCGGATGGAGCGTTCGCCGAATTGGGAGGCGGAGACAGAAAGACCGGCAGTGCGAAACCGGTGCATCCCAAGGTCTATGGGGTTGTCAGATGAACGGGGAGCGGGAAGACGAGCCGCTCGAATGAAACGGGGAGTTTGGCGCGTGCTGGTGATAAGAATGAAAACCGGAGGCGCGCCGTGTGCCCTAAAGAGGATGTGGACCCGGGTCGTGCATCCACCTCAACTGCGCTCGGGAGGGGGCTTTTTCGGGCGGCCGATTTTGCGTTATCGCTGCACGCGCGTGTACGCCGATGATGACGCTGTCCGCGTTGTATGCAGTCATACTGCTTTGGCCGCCTTTCCGGGTTGTCGTACTGATAAAAATAACAAGAACAGTTCCCTGCGACGCGAAGGGCGCGAAGGGATCCTGATCGTAGAATGGTGTACCGTCGGTGTCAAGCCTTAGGGACCGATTTCGGTTACTAAGATGTTGCGGGGCCGCGGCGGGAACAGAGGGCGGATTCGCGTGCGCAGAGGCCGTTTTTCCAGTGTAATGGAGAGGCGGCGCGTTGGAATTGCGCAGGCAAGGGGCATGGAAGCCGGCGCTCTGCCGTCCGCGTAAGGGGGCCAGTCCGTCTATTTCGTAGGCAGATCGTATGCAGATCGTGGATCACTTTTTGCCAGCGAATGCAGGGGAGACAGAAGCCGGGCGGACATGCGGAGGAACAGGCGCGACATAAGGGGACATCTGCACTGAACCGGCGAGCTCGGAAGGGCTGATGGGGGGTTGTCGCGGCGGCGCTCCCCCTACGAGGAATTGAACGGTGGAAGGAGATCGTTTATCATCCTCGCAGCCGCGGCCTGAACAGTGGGAGAGGCCGCTGTGGGAAGGGCCAATGGCTCGGTGGCCGAGCGCGGCGCGGTATAGCGAGGAGGGAGATGATGGGGGATTGCAGGTACTGCGGAAAGTCTGCCGGCTTCCTGCGCAAGGAACATAAGGCGTGCGCGGAGGCGCATGAAGAGGGGCTGGGGAGTATTCGCAAGATATGTGTGGATGCTGCGCTGCACGGGGTTGACGTCAACGGGCTGCCTGACAGGGTGCGTGCGATCGGCGCGGCGGCCTATATCGACACGTCAGGGGCGGCGATGACGGCGACCCTGGCGCATGGCTGGGGGCAGGCCGTCAAGGCGGCGATGGATGATCACTTCCTTTCCAACGAGGAGAAGCGGGCGCTGAACCGCTACCGCTCGCAGCACAATCTCGGCGCTCACCATCTCGACGGTAGCGGGCAATTCACGTTGTTCAGGATGATGAACCTGCTGAATGCGCTGAGCGAGCACGGAGTCGTGCCCCGGTTCGACCGGCGGCGGGTGCGGCCGCCTTTCAACCTGATGAAGAGCGAGGAGCTGCTGTGGCTGTTCGGCGGCGCAGATTACCTGGAGCAGGTGACGCAGCGGGAGTTTCGAGGCGGATCTTTGGGCGTGAGTTTTCGCGTGGCAAAGGGCGTTTACATCCGGCCGGGCGCGTTTCGCGGCCGCTCGGTGGCGACCAGCTCGATGCAGCATACCGATTCGGGTGTGCTGGGGATCACGACCAAGCATATCTATTTCAAGGGGAACAGCAAGAGCTTCCGGGTCCGGCTGGAGAAGATCGTTTCGTTTGACCCGTACCGGGACGGGCTGGGCATCATGCGCGACACGGCGCGGGCGAAGCCGGAGGTGTTCAGGATGGGCGAGACCGATGCCTGGTTTATGCTGAACATCATCGACGCGGTGATGAGCATGGACCGGGTCAAGCTGCCGAAGGCGGGTGATCCGACGCTGGACGATATTGTTGACGGGGATCTGGTTTGAGGGACGAGAGGGGAGGGCGTACAGACAAGAAGATTTCATCTCACTTTCGAATTTCAGCTTTCTCGTGCTAAATTGGTGCCAGAGTAGGTAAGTAGATGTTACAAAGACCCTTTTGCAGGTGGGGGCCGTCCTGTAACAGGAGGTCGACATTCATGACTACGTCCGACGGATACGATCATTTGGGGGAACCAGAGTCCGCCCTGATACGCGGCTGGCTTGAAGACGTTGATCCGAAAAACGGGACTGCCAGACTCAATACTCTAATGGATCATTCAGTCCCTTTGCGGTTCGACGCCGCCTTGCGGAAAGATATGCTCAGGCTAGAGAGCAGCCACGTCAGGGTGGATGGCCGGGGTTGGATCAGCGACGAGGACGAATGGGTCGTCATCAACATAGATAAGATAGTCCCAACTTCGTCCGAGGTACGGACAGTCGAGGAGATTCTTAACGATCCCAACCCGAAGCTCTTCGACCCCGATACAGTCGTCACGGCCAGTGAGCCTTTCGACGTGGATGAGTTCCTGCGTACTATTTATGAGGGCCGCGGGCGAGAGTGGGGGAAACAATAGATCCGATAGTTCTGGATTCCAGTGTCGTATCCTACATTTTCAACAGTGATCCCATCGCCCGCTACTATGTTGAACGCATGCGGGGTAACCGACAGTACATTTCATTCCAAACGCTTGAGGAGGCCTGGTACGGTGCGCATAGCCGCGGTTGGGGCGCAAGGCGGATGCAGGAACTCACAAGCCATCTTGAACGATATGAGGTCATTTGGCCAGACACCGACCTGGTGGAGGTATGCGCCCGTTTGCGCGCTGAACGAAGAGCTTCCGGTCGTGAGTTGAACATGGCTGACGCCTGGATCGCTGCTACCGCAATCATGCTGAACTGTCCTCTGGCCTCTCATGACAGCCACTTTGTAGAAGTTCCCAATCTCCAACTGATCAGGTCGCCGATACCCTAACTACTCTCAACGACACAGGACGACCTCAGCCCTCTGGCCGGTTTGCGCCCCAGCGGGTTAGGGCGTATGATTGCGCGGTTCATTAAACAGTTTAGTAAACGCGTCACCGGCCGCTGCCGGCAGGGGTCGGAAACGCGGGAAAGGAGCGCTGCGTAGTCGTGGCTACGAAACAGCGGGCGGAGAATGAGTTGCGCCCGGTCCGGTTTGAACTTGACTATATTCTGCATCCGGAGGGCTCGGTGCTGATCAGCATGGGGAACACGAAGGTGCTGTGCAATGCGACGGTGGAGGAGCGTTTGCCGCGCTGGCTGCACCGGTCTTCGCACCGGCATGGGTGGGTGACGGCTGAGTATGCGATGCTGCCGCGCAGTACGCACCAGCGGGTTGACCGGGAGACGATGCGCCCGAAGGGACGGACGCAGGAGATCACGCGGTTGATTGGCCGCAGCCTGCGGGCGGCGGTCGATCTGGATAGGCTGGGCGAGCGCCAGATCGTTGTCGACTGCGATGTGATCCAGGCAGACGGGGGGACGCGCACGGCGGCGATCACGGGCGGCTACGTGGCGCTGGCGCTGGCGGTCAAGCGGCTGGAGCGCAAGAAGAGGGCGAAGCCGGGCACGCTGATCCGGCAGGTGGCGGCGGTGAGCGTGGGCATTCTGAACGGCAAAGCGTTTCTGGACCTGGACTACCAGATGG
>VYDA01000704.1:4488-5986 GCA_009843665.1 Caldilineaceae bacterium SB0675_bin_29
GCCAGATGGACCAGAACGCGGATGTCGATTTTAACGTGGTGATGACGGATAGCGGCGAGTTTGTGGAAGCGCAGGGCACGGCTGAGGGGGAACCGTTCAGCAAGGGCGCGCTCAACGCGATGATGCTGCTGGCGGAGATGGGGATTGAGGAGCTGATCCGTTTGCAGAGGCGAGCGCTGGCTGAGGCTGGCTTCTAGTTTTTAGTTTTCAGTTTCTAGTTTTTAGTAACCCCTTGACGCGTACGGGCGGTGGTTTTCGGCCGTTTGCTGAGGGCTACTTCACTGAGAACCAGACTGCGAATACGGGAAGCGAGAGAGGGGAATGGGGTATTGAGCAGGAAGAGGAAGCGGGTTACGTTGCGCGATGTGGCGCGGCATGCGGGGGTATCGCCGACGGCGGTTTCGTTCGCTTACAATGCGCCGCACCAGTTGAGTCACACGACGCGGGAACATATCCTGGACACGGCGGAGTCTCTTGGCTACCAGCCTCATCCGGTGGCGCGCACGCTGGCGACGGGTCGCACGAATGCGATCGGGCTGCTGGTGCCGACCAGTCTGAACTGGATGCTGCACGATCCGCTGTTCACGCATTTTCTGGGTGAGGTGGGCGCGGCCTGCGACCGGGAGGAGAAGCGGATCGTGCTGGCGTCGATGCACGAGTCGTGGCGCCATGACTCGCGCCAGGGCGGCGAAGCAGTGGCGCCAATTACGTGGCTGGCCTCGATTGCGGCGGACGGTTTCCTGATGTTCAGCATCAACCGCGCCCACCCGCTGGCCGAAGCGGTGCAACGCTCGCTGCGGCCGATCGTTCTGCTCGACAGCGCCGACGACTTGCAGGCGCCGACATTCAACATTGACGACCGCGGCGGCGCGTATGCGGCGGCGCAACATCTGTTGGCGAAGGGGCATCGCCAGTTCGCGATCGCGACAATGACGCCGCGCCGCGACGGGGTGGTGATACCCTCGATCGAACGCAGAGTGCAGGCGTTTTCGCAGGCGGTTGAGGAGGCCGGATTGCCGCCGACAGCGGTGCAGATCGTCCACGCGCGCGGCGTGCCTGCGGCCGGTCACCAGTCGTTTCAGAATATCTGGAATTTACGGCGGCGGCCGACGGCGGTCTTTTGTGTGAGTGACGTGCGGGCGCTGGGGGTCCTGAGCGGCGCGCGGCGGGAGGGGATCTCGGTGCCGGATGACCTGGCGGTGGTTGGTTTTGGCGATCTGCCCGACGCGAGCGTGTCGAGCCCGCCGCTGACGACGGTTCACCGAGATATGGACAGCCAGCCGCAGCTGGCAATCCGCACGCTTTTTCAACTGATCAATGAGCAGATCAGTGAGGCTGATATCGAGTCACCGCATATCAGCGGGACGCGGCTGGTCGTTCGGGAGAGCAGTTAGAACTGCAGTTTTCAGTTTCGAGTTTCTAGTTGCCCCGCTGGTGCGCGGCGTTTTGATGCACGAAGGGCCGCTGGAAACACTTTTGGATCCACGAAGGGCCGCGA
>VYDA01000022.1:0-3690 GCA_009843665.1 Caldilineaceae bacterium SB0675_bin_29
ACATAACTACTGAGTTTGAAGCCCCGATGGAACAATGCTAGAATTGGTAGAATTCCAGAAATTAGCATTACGGAAACATCCAATATTTCCGTAAAGACCAACCTTTTTCGTCACCGAAAGGCATCGCACGCATGCGCTTGTCACCTAGGATTCTCCCTCTCCTGGCGCTAATCTTCCTCCTGTCAGCCTGCGTACAATACACCTCGGAACCTGAGTCCGGCCGCCTCCAGGTCGTCGCCACCGTCTCCCCCATCACCAACATCGTCTACAACATCAGCGGCGACCACGTCGAACTGACCGGCCTCGTGCCCGCCGGCACCGACTCTCATACCTTCGAGCTCGCCCCCTCCGATGCCGTCACCCTGGCCGGTGCCGACCTCATCTTCATCAACGGACTCGACCTGGAAAAATCCGCCATGCAGATGGCCGAAGCCAATCTGAAGGACGGCGGCGAGATCGTCCTCCTCGGTGAATTGGTCATCGACCCCGAAGACTACGTCTTCGATTTCTCCTTTCCCGAAGAGGCCGGCAGCCCCAATCCCCATCTCTGGACCGACCCGATCTTCGCACTCCAATACGCCGAAATCGTACGCGAAAAGCTGACCGCCCACGACCCCGACAACGCCGAAGCCTACCAGGCCAACTACGACGAGTTCGCCGCCCGCATCCAAGCCCTCGATGCTGCCATTCAGGCCGCGACCGCCAGCATCCCCCCGGAAAACCGCAAGCTCTATACCTATCACGACTCCTTCGCCTACTTCGCGCCCCGCTACGGCTACACGGTCCTCGGCGCCATCCAACCCGCCGATTTCTCCGAACCGTCCAGCCAGGAAGTCGCCGCCCTCATAGACCAGCTGCGCGAAGGCGACATTCCCGCAATCTTTGGCTCTGAGGTTTTCCCCTCACCGGTCGTCGAGCAGATCGGCCGCGAGGTCGGCGTCGAATTTGTCAGCACCTTGAGCGACGACGACCTCCCCGGAGATCCGGGCGACCCTGAACACTCCTACATCAGTATGATGGTCGAAAACCTCAAAACAATGGCAGAAGTCCTCGGCGGTGACCCCGCGTTGATGGATGGTCTGGAAACCGGCAACGTGCCCGGCCCCGATACTTCTGTAAACCAATAAACTCAGTGATTCCGGGTTACGTTGATTCGAAAAGGTGCCATGATTATCGCTCTTTAACACTCGCGACAAACCCCATACGGACAAAGCAGTCCCGTCATGCGAAACTCATCTGCGACACTGCTGTCACTCGTTGCGTTGCTGCTCCTCATAACCGCCTGTGTACCCCTGGCCCCCGAACAGCCCGCCGCCGAACCCGCCTCCCAGGACGAAACCGCCTCCGCGTCCGGAACATAAAGACGTTGGCCGAAGCGCTTGGCGGCGACGGCTCGCTGGTAGACCACATCGACACCCGCAACGTGCCGGACACGGAGTAAGTCCGGTCATCAGCAGACGCGCCTCTATGCAGGGGTTCTGTGGAGCATTTGAGGATTTCCTGTCTTGCCAGCAAGATGGTACAGTCAGTAAGATTGACTCAGAAGCAAGAAAGAAGCTAACGGGAAACCGGTGTTGGCACCGCAGTCGGGCGGTACCAACATCGCACCTTGTTGCGAAAATTCGCAATAAACAAAATTATCATGTCCCACAACACGACAGAGATCAATCGACAGTTACGCAAATCCGGCTACCGGGTAACACCCCAACGCCAGCTCATCCTCGACGCCGTCTGTCAACTCGGTGACCATGTCACGCCCGAAGACGTGTACGACCATGTACACCGCATCGCTCCCACGCTGAGCCGGGCCACTGTCTACCGGGTTCTCCACTTCCTGACGGAACAGCGCATCCTCGCGATGGTGCATATGGCCGACGGTCGCCTGGCCTACGAACTGGCCGGCCCCGAGCCGCATCACCACCTCGTCTGCCGCTCCTGCGACAGCCTGCTTGAGCTGCCGCACAGCGTCTTGCGCTCCTTTCGCCGGGCGATGGATACCCAATACGACTTTGAGATCGACGTAAGTCATGTCTCATTCTTTGGGCACTGCACCGACTGCCGCGACACTGCCGGCGCCTGACGCCAACTGTCCTGACGCCAATTGTGGGGGGCACATGCCGCCAACCATCTCTGAATCGAATCGCCGTCTGTCCAGGAAGTGGCCGCACTTATTGACCACATTGCGTCCGCGACCGGCGATACCGTAAACACACTGCTGGACGACGGTCTGCCCGGCAAGCCCGATGACCCCGAGCACACCTGCATCGGCATGATGGTGGAAAACTTGAGAACGCTGGCGACTACGCTGGGGGGCGACCCATCCCTCATGGATGGCGTAGAGGTCGGCAACGTGCCCGACACTGAATAGGAAGCAAAACAGGAGAGTGGTGAGCAGAGAGAAGTGGGGGATTTAATGCCCCCTCACCCCTCTTCCCTCTCTCCTCAAAAGGAAGTCCAAATGGATCCCCTAATCGAACTGAACCACGTGGCCTTCGGCTATGGCTCCTTCAATGTCTTGGACGACATCGACCTGCATCTCCATCCCGGCCAGTTCGTTGGCCTCGTGGGGCCCAGCGGCGCCGGCAAGACCTCCCTGCTAAAGCTCATACTGACCCTCCTGACGCCGAGAGAAGGAAAGATCCAGCGCGTGCGACCTGATCTGCGTATTACCTATGTGCCGCAGATCGAGACCGTCGATTGGAGTTTCCCCGTCACCGCCGAGGAAGTGGTCTTGATGGGCCTCGACCACCGCCAGAATATCTGGCCTTGGCCTCGACGCCGCGAGCGCCAACGGGCGCACGAAATCCTGGACCGCTTGGAGATCGGCCATCTGGCAGAACGCCACATTCGCGATCTCTCCGGCGGACAGCAGCAACGTGTCTTCCTCGCCCGGGCCCTGGTCGCCGACCCCGAAGTCCTCGTCCTCGATGAGCCCACCACCGGCGTCGATGTCCGCAGTGCCGAAAATATCTTCCACTGGCTCACCATGCTTAACCAAGAGGGAATGACTATCCTGCTTACAACCCACGACCTCAACATGGCCGCCGCCCATGTGCCCTGGGTCGTCTGCCTCAACCGCCGCATCGTAGCCCAGGGACCGCCGCACGAGATCTTTACCGAAGAGATTCTGAGCGATGCTTACAAAGGAAACTTTATCGTTCTCCGCCAGGACGACATGATCTTCGTCCAGCAGAGGCCGCATCCCCACGGACTGAAGGAAGTGCTCCCCGACCCGGTCGAAGGCGGCCTGCCCAATCATGACAGCCTGCAAAAAACTGTTCAGCCTGCTCCTGCCTCAAAGGAGGCCTGACCGCTATGGACGTTCTGCTTGCTCCGTTTCAATATGAGTTCTTCCGCAACGGTACCATCGCCGCCGTCCTCGTCGGCGGCCTCTGCGCCCTGATCGGCGTCTATATCGTACTGCGCGGTATGAGTTTCATCGGTCACGGCCTTTCCCACGCCGTCTTCGGCGGGGCGGTCGTCGCCTTCATTCTCCAGTTTAACTTCTACGTTGGGGCCGTATCTTGGGGCTTTATCGCCGCCCTGCTCATCAACCAGACCGTTCGCAAAACCACTATCAGCGCCGACGCCGCCATCGGCGTGGTCACAACCGCCAGTTTCGCGCTCGGGGTCGCGCTCATCTCACGCTACCGCCGCTTCTCCCAATCCTTTGACGCCGCCCTCTTCGGC
>VYDA01000022.1:3700-5984 GCA_009843665.1 Caldilineaceae bacterium SB0675_bin_29
GCGTTACACCTATGGACATTGCCGTGATCGTCTTCGTTACCCTGGCCGCGACCTTCATGATCTTCTTCTTCTACAAGCAGCTGCTCTTCACGACATTCAATGCCGAGGTCGCTCAGGTCTACGGGATCCCCACCTTCTGGATCGAGACCTGGTTCGCTCTGATCCTGGCGGGGGTGATCATCGCCGCAGTCCAGATCATGGGCGTGACCATGATCGGCGCCGCCCTCGTCGTTCCACCAATCACCATACGGCTGTTGACCGACAGCTTTCACCGCCTGATGATCTACTCGACCCTTTTGGGCGCCGTAACAGGTTTGGTCGGAATGTATCTCAGCTTCTACGTGGATGTGTCCAGCGGGGCGTCGATTGTCCTGCTGCAATCGATACTCTTCTGTTTGGTCCTCTTCTACGTGGCCCGCATCCGCAACAAACGCCGGCTTGTCGCAACGCCGGTCTATGGCCCGACCTGAAGGGGTGAGCGTAAAGAGAGGGCGGCTATTGGAGAGCCCGTACACGAGGGGTAGCCCGGTGTACGGATCAGAACGCTGACCGCGACCAAACGGCTTTCAACGTTCGCTCTTCATCTCTTCCATCTCCATAGACGCCAGCTCGTACTCCTCAGCCAGTCCGCTGTCCTCGTACCCGGGCATCGTCTGCCCCAATCGATACAGCGCCATCGCCGCCGCAGCCTGTTCGGCCTCCTGCTTGCTCTGCCCCTGCCCGACACCATAGGGCTGCCTGCCGATCGTCACCTGCCGCGTAAAGAGCCGGGCATGGTCCGGCCCCTCAGTGTGCACCGTCCTGTAACGAGGAGTCTGACCCGTCGCCGCCTGCACCCACTCCTGCAGACGGCTCTTGGGATCTTTGGTCAATGCATGCTGCGCCACCCGCCCAATCTCCTCAATCAGGCGCGGTTCGAGGAACGCCCGCAGCGCCGCAATCCCCTGATCAAGATAGAAGGCGCCGATAAAAGCCTCATACGTATCGCACAACGTCGTGTGGCGACTGCGGCCCCCGCTCTCCTCCTCACCCCGCCCCAATAACAGATAGTCGCCCAATCCCAACTCCTTGGCGAAGCGCGATAGCGTCTCCCGCTTGACCAGCGCCGACCGCAAATTGGTCAACTCACCTTCCCGCCGCCCCGGGTAGCGCCTGAACAGCAACTCGCTCACTACGAAACTGAGCACAGCGTCACCCAGAAACTCAAGCCGCTGATTGTCCTGCAACTCGCTGTCTTCATCGGCCTCGTGCAGGTAGCTGCGATGGACGAACGCGCGTTGCAGCAGGGCGCGTTCATTGAAACGGACGCCCACCGCTTCCTCAAGTTTTTTCAACGTCTGAAGTTCGTGCTCCATGCCAATGCCTCCCTGGCACAGAATAACGCTAAACCGCTGGCAACCGTTTCAGCCCCAGTCCCGTAAGGTTAACCACCACGGTATCCGAAGGTTTCAGTTGGGGACCCAACTCCGTTAGAGCCGCCGCCACCGTGGCGCTCGTCGGCTCCACAAAAAGCCCCCGCTGCGCCAGACGCTCCTGCGCCTCCAGAATCTCCTCATCGTTGACCACGATCGCCGTACCGCCTGACTGCCGCAACGCCCACAATATCGAGCGGTTCCGCACCGGTCTCTCCACCGCAATGCCGTCGGCCAGAATGCTCGGCGCAACCCGCCGGCGCGGCACGATCTCGCTGTGCCCCTCGTGAAACGCATCGCAGATCGGCGTGATCGGCTCAGCCTGCACCGCCACCATCCGCGGCAATCTCTCTATTACGCCGCTCCGGTGCAGATGCTGAAAACCCCGCCACGCTCCCAGAAAAAGGCCGCCATACCCCACCGGGCTCACAAACCAGTCCGGGACCCTCCCCCCTAGCTGCTCCCAGATCTCCCACGCGTTCGTCATGAAGCCCAGCAAACAAGCCGGATGCCAGGCATGCGAAGCATACACCACGTCGACACCCGTCTCTGACGCTTCAGCCGCCTCTGTCGCCGCCGTACGCGGCCCGCTGACCTCGACCAGCTCCGCCCCGTATACCGCGATCTGCGCCTTCTTCGGCTGCGGCGCATACGCCGGCACAAATATCCGCGCAAACAGCGCCGCCCTCGCCGCATAGCAGGCAAGGCTCGCCCCCGCATTCCCGCTGGAATCATCCATAACCGTACGCACACCCTGCCCCACCAGCCAGTTCACGATCACACTGACCCCGCGGTCCTTATAGCTGCCCGATGGCATCAGCCCTTCAAACTTCCAATAGACCCGCTGGTCCCCCCAGCTGTCCTTGATCAAC
>VYDA01000284.1 GCA_009843665.1 Caldilineaceae bacterium SB0675_bin_29
GTCCAAGACTGGCGCGCACGGCCTGCAGCTCTTCTTCACTCAGAACATATATCCCGTCCGACTCCGACACGATCAACTGCAGCGGATCGCCCGGAATCACTCGCATCGCCAGGAAAATCAATACAGTGACGCCAAATATGGTCGGGATGGCGATCAGCAGGCGGTTGAGAAGGTACTTTGACATGAGCGTTTGGAAGGGTTCCGCTTTTCTTCATCGAATGGGCGGCGCAACAACCCGGCGACCGGGCATCGTCGCGCCGCCCATTCGATTTTTAGCTGTTTGCAACCTTCACGGCTGACGAAGTCAGCGTACAGTTGCCGTAACTCGCATCTTCAAAGATCTCAGACCACATGCATCGGTCGCTTTTCTATGCATCAGGGTCAATCCAGACCGTCTCCATGCGGCCCCACTCGGCGAAGATACGCCGGTCCAGCGCTAAGCCATGAACGCGATTGTTCCACATCGGCAGGTGGTAAGTGTAGCCGACCAGGTACTCCGGCGGGTTCTCGTCCAGCATATTCTGCGCATCGGCGATCTGACCTGTGCGAGTCTCGACGTCCAGTTCTACGTCGATCGTGGCCAGCAGTGCGTCGAAGTCCGGGTTGCTGTAGCCGCCGAAATTCTGCGAACCGCCAGTGGCCCACCACAGGTTGCCGCGCGGCGAGATGTCGGAGACGCTGTGACCGCGCGTGTGCACCATCAACTGGTAGTTGCCCGACTGCTGTTCAGAGCCAAGCAGCGCACGTTCGACAATGCGGATCTCTGTCTCGATGTTCAGATGACGCTTGAGCATATCTTGGAAGGCGGGGGCCAGCAGTTCGCCCTGGGGCCCTGCTGCCGCCAGCAGTTCAACACCCGACAGGCCGTCACCGTATCCGGCGTCGGCCATCAGCTGCTGCGCTGTCGCGATATCCTCTTCCTTGTCCGCCCTGTAGCCAGGCATCGTCGACAGCTCTTCCGGCGTTGTGGCGTAGGGATCACCCTGGGGTACCCAGCGCGTAATGTTGATCAGCTCCTGCGTGCCGAACGCAGCCGCCAGGTTGTGCTTGCTGACTGCCAGATGGATCGCCTTACGCACGCGGGCGTCGTCAAAGGGTGACTCGCGGTTATTGATGAAGACCCAATACGCGCCGAAGTTGGCGAGTTGGTTGGCCTGCACAGATTCAGGACGATTCTTGCCCTCGTCCCACGTCTCTTTGGCGACATTCCACGACATGTCAGCCTGGTCCGTAAGCACCGCCGTACCGCGGTCAGACCACGCTGGCACGTGCAGCAACTCGATCCCGTCCACATAGGGAAGCTCCGGATCCCAGTAGTCCGGATTGGCCTCAAGTATCCACTTTTCCGCCGGCAGATGGTCGACAAAGCGGAACGCGCCCGTTCCCGGGGCGATGACCTCACGCAGATCGTAGTTATGCTCTTCCAGCGACTTCTTCGAATAGATCAACGCATTCGTCGGCGTCAGCAGGTTAAGAAAGAACGGTCGCGGCGAATTCAGATTGAACCGCACCGTCATGTCATCCACAGCCTCGACCGAGTCCACAAAAGTGAAGTTGGCCTTCAGCGGGCTGACAATTCCTTCCGGCGGGTCAAGAATGCGATTGAATGTCGCTACAACGTCCTGAGCGGAGAAGGCTTCGCCGTCATGGTACGTAACACCCTCGCGCAACGCAAAGGTATAGGAAAGGCCGCCCTCACCCACTTCCCAGCTCTCGGCCAGGTCGGGGATGATTGTGCGCAGTCCGTCAACCAGGTTGTTGCGTACCAGGTTGTTGTACATGTGACTCAGGACATGGGTGCCGCCGCCCTGGTGGGCGTCAAAGTGCGACATCGTCACACCGAAGGCCGTCCGCAGCGTGCCGCCGCGTATCGGGTTGCCTTCCGGTCGCATCATGCCGGCCCCGGCAACAGCCTCGGGTGTCGGTACTGCCGTCGGCGCCGCAGCGGGAGCGGCCACCTCAGCCGGCGCGCCGGCCGCACACGCGGCCAGTGCCGATGCGGCAGCGCCAGCTGCCATCATCTTCAGAAAAGTACGGCGGCCAACATTGCGAGCTTCGTTGTCCGCCTGCGGGGGCGTGTTCAACTTACTTGTCATTGCTTTGGCTCCTGTTCTCGTGGTGATTTGACCGATGTTCCGAACCAAGGTTGTCTCCAGTCAGGACTTCTGCAATCTGATTACGCCACCGTCCAGGCTGCAGCAACTGTCAATGAGCCTGGCGAGTTCGGCAATTCAATATTTCAGATTTCCAGCGGGATTCACTCCGGTTCAGAGATCGTGGTACATTATAGGGGAAGAGAAGATCAGCGTCAAAAAACCTCTGTTCATTTTCTGCGGAACCACTCCAGACTTTAGACGAAAAACTGGTCCCGCAACCGTTACGACCCTTACTATCTCCGTAACACCTTCTCACTACCAAACTCTCAGCCACATTGCCACGGAGCACCAGACCCATGCTGGCAGACATCTCAACCATCACCAACGCGCGCACCGGCCGCGTCTCTTCCTGGGACATCACCGGCCGCAATCAGGATCGCTGGACCATCCCAGCAGGCGAGTCTCGCGTCCTCGCCGACATCCACGGCCCCGGCCTCCTCACCCACATCTGGATGACGCAGCGCAACCACTACCGCGACTGCCTCCTCAAAATCACCTGGGACAACGCCGACCACCCCAGCGTCCTCGCTCCCTTGGGCGACTTCTTCGGCTTGGGTAGCGCCATTGTCAACTCCTACCAGTCCCAGCTGTTCACCGCTTCCACGCGCTGGAACAATCAGTTCGAGGCCGGCTGCGCTCTCAACTGCTACGCGCCTATGCCCTTCCGCGAGCGCGCCCTCGTAGAACTGGTCAATGAGAGCGCCGAAGATCACATGCAGTACTTCTACTTCGACTACGAACAGGTCGACGAGCCGCCCGCGACGAGCGGCTACTTCCACGCCGAGTTCCGCCGCACAAACACCTTTGGCGGCTGGGGACACGAGATCACCGTCAACACGCCGGAGTCCAATATCGTCAACAAGGAGAGGCAGGCTTGGGAGGACAACTACCTGATCATGGAGACTCAGGGCCGCGGCCACTACATCGGCTGCACCCTGTCCGTCACCAACTTCCAGGGAACCTGGTGGGGCGAAGGTGATGAAATGATCTGGGTGGATGGATACAAGTGGCCGCCTGACATCCACGGCACCGGCAGCGAGGACTATCTGAACCAGGCCTGGGGTATGCAGAGAAACGCCTTCCTCCGCAATGGCTCATCGATTTTCGAGGAAGACACCGGAGGCTACCAGTCCTCCTATGTGCTCCACCTCGAAAACCCCGTGCGTTTCCAGAAAGAGGTCAAAGTTACGATCGAGCACGGCCACGGCAACCATCTCGCCAACGAAATGTCATCCGTCGCCTACTGGTACGCGTCCGAGCCGACAAAGGCAGTCGACCCGCCCGCCGTGGCGCAACGGCAACCCGTTTTGCGTGACAATCAAGGCAACTGGCTTTACAACGACAACAGCCTTGTTCCCGGCAGGACCGTCCCCGTCAACGAGGAAATGAAGGCCATGAAAGAACAGTGGGCGCAGGCCAACCGCGCCGGCTGATCCGGTCTAACCCTCTGCCAGGGGCGTCATCTGCCGGTACTTTCCTCCGTAGAACAGCACCGGCTCACCCGCACCGTACTCCAGATACTCCACCTGCCCGATGTACAGCGTATGGTCGCCCGCAGGATGGGCATCTACCACCCTGCACACGAAATAGGCCAGCCCGTCGGGCAGGACAGGGTATCCTTCGCGGCGCTCGAACTCGACCTCCAGCCCCTCTACCGGCCAGCCCGCGAAATGGCTGCTGTAATCTTCCTGGTCGTGGCGCAGGATACTGACCGCATAGCGGCCGGTCTGCTGCAACAGATCATGCAGCCTCGCCTTGTGTCCGACGGACACCACTAGCAGCGGCGGGTCCAGCGAGACCGACATGAACGCATTGGCCGTCATGCCGTGCACGTCGCCGTCCAGTTCGGTCGTAACAACCGTGATCCCCGTGGCGAACAGGCCGCAGGCATTCCGCAACTCTCGCGGGTCTATTTCGGTAGAACTGTTTTCAGTCATCTGTAGATCCGTAGCGCCTTCTGCGCGGTGAGCGCAACGCTGAAGCCTGGCCCGCCCGGCAGCGCAGCGCATGGATTTTGCAAATCTTAAACGTTATCTGAGGTAAACTCAAGTCTAGCATCAGAATTGACAAATGAAACGCCAGTGGTAGGATACCACGAAACTGACGGGATGCTGGAGTCGGCAGAAACTCTCCCGCTCCTGGACGAATGGGCATACCGCAACACGCGAGCGAGCAAAATGGCTGACGAACGATTCTTTGTGACCGGCGCACTCGGCTGCCTGGGGGCCTGGGTCATACACAACCTGGTACGCGATGACATCGATGTTACCGTCTACGACCTGGGAAGCAGCACACACCGGCTCGAGCTCCTCATGGAGCCGGACGAGATCGCCCGCATCCACTTCGTCAAGGACGATATCACAGACACCGAGGCCGTCGCCCGCGCCGTCGTAGAGAGCGGGGCCAACCGCATCATTCACCTGGCCGCCCTCCAAGTGCCCTTCTGCAAGGCCAACCCCACGCTCGGCGCCGCCGTAAACGTCGTCGGCACCGTCAACGTCTTCGAAGCCGCAAAGCAGGCCGGCATCTCGTCCGTCGTCTACGCCAGCAGCATGGCCGTCTACGGCGGCGCCGACCTCTACGGGCCCGAAGTGCAGGACGGCGACCTCCTCCACCCCCTCAATCTTTACGGCGTCTACAAAAGCGCTAACGAAGGCACGGCCCGCATCTACTGGCAGGACGACGGCATCGCCAGCCTCGCCCTCCGCCCCTACACCGTCTACGGCCCCGCACGCGATCAGGGCATGACCTCTACCCCCACCCAGGCCATGCTCGCCGCCGCCAAGGACGAAGCCTACCATATCTCCTTCGGCGGCACCTGCGGCTACCAGTATGCTGACGACGTCGCCCGCACATTCATAGAGCTTGCCCGCCTTCCATTCGAAGGCGCAGAGGTCTTCAATATCCGCGGCAGCGTTGCCCATATGTCCGAGATCGTAGACGCAATCGTTGACGCCGAGCCCAATGCAGCCGGCCGCATAACCTTCGAAGACACGCCCCTTCCCTTCGCCGAGGCCCAGAATGAACAGCCCCTGCATGACCTGCTAGGGGAAGTGCCGTACACCCCCCTCAAAGAAGGCGTCGCCCGTACAATTACCCATTTCAAGCGGGCCCTCGTCACCGGCAAGATACAGTAACTGTCGCACCACCCCGGGCCGGGCATCCCGTTCCGATCCGGCCGGAGCCCTTTCACCCAAAACTAACCCTTTCTGGCCAATACGCCGAGGAGCAGAACAGATGAGATGGTTGCGCTTTGAGCATAACGGAAAAACAGTCTACGGCGTCGCCAGCGGCGACACCATCGAAGTCACCGACGCCACTTGGTGCGATATCCTTGTCGGCGAAACCGGTACCGTCACCGACTCCGTCGACCGGGGCAGTGTAGACCTCCTCTGCCCCATGGACCGGCCCGGCAAGGTCGTCGCCATCGGCCTCAACTACCTGGACCACTGCCGCGAAACCAACACGCCGCCCCCCGATCGCCCCGTCATCTTCACAAAGTTCACCACCAGCATCGTCGGCCCCGGCGACGAAATCGTCTGGAGCCCGCAGCTCACCGCCGAGGTCGACTACGAAGCCGAACTGTGCGCCGTCATCGGCAAGACCGCCCGCCATGTCAGCCGCGAAGACGCCCTCGACTACGTCGCCGGCTACACCTGCTCCAACGACGTCAGCGCCCGCGATCTCCAGCTCGGCGACCCCCAATGGATCCGCGGCAAAAGCCTCGACACCTTCTGCCCCATCGGCCCCGCCTTCATCACCGCCGACGAGGTGCCCGATCCCCAGGATCTAAGCATCCGCTGCCTTCTCAAC
>VYDA01000466.1 GCA_009843665.1 Caldilineaceae bacterium SB0675_bin_29
ACCCGCCAACTCCGCTTTTATCCGTACGTGCCTATCGAAAATATATGTGGCATTATTTCCCGCGCCATAGTTACACGATTCCCAAGTCAAGACTGGTTGGTGGAACTTCCTCTCTCGCTTGTCCTGTGATGCGTGCAACCAAATCAAGGACTCGCCGTCCATTCGGCCGAGGGAGCTTCTCATGCGCCATACCCATACGATGCCGCGTCAACGGAATGTTGCTGCTTTCCTGGTCGGTTTGGGTGTGTGGCTGGCAGTGCTCCTCCTTGCCTTCGCCGCCATCCAGCGCTTTACGGACCCCATCTCGGCACAACAGACTTCGACAACAGCCGCGCTCCCTGCGCCGAAGAACACCATGGGCGTACCGGGTATTCTGTGCGAGCCTGCGCGGCCCTGCGTGGATCAGCCGCACTTTGCTCCCGCAGTTCGCTATTCTGACAAACGTCAACGAACCCTGACCACTGCAGTAATCCACCGCAGTTGACAACTACCGAATTTGCGTTTAGCCTAGTCTCGGACTGCACACAAGCCTGTGCGCCAACCGTTCCCTGAACGTGGATCGCGCTCAACTGTTCTCATCCGCCCGGCGCACTCCACTTTCAACTCGTCACGCAACTCTACTCAAAAAACAGAGATGTCTGCCTCACCCTCAAAGAGTCCCTGCGCTCGCTTCCGCACTTCGTACATCCTGCACCTGCTCCTGCCGCTTCTCGCATTCGCGCTCGCCGGCTGCCTCACCCCCGTCCGCGCCGTCCCCACGCCCACACCCTGGCCCACGCCTGTGCCCTCGGAGCAAAAAAGATATACCGTAACTCGCGGCACCATCGAAGACCGCTTCAAGATCATCGCCGAAGTCGCCCCCCTGCGCTGGGAACCGCTCGCCTTCGCCGTCGACGGCAAACTGGGCGCCGTCCTCGTCAACGAAGGCGAGCAGGCCGAAGAAGGCCAAATCCTTGCCGAGCTCATTATGCCCGATCTGCTCGAACAGCTGGAACAGGCCCGCCTCGACCTCTCCCGCGCCCAAAGCGTCCTCTGGGTCTACGAAAACGAACTCACCTTCGATCTGGAAAGAGCCCAGCTCGAAGCCCGCCGCGCCGAGCTGCTACTGCAACAGGCTCGCGATGCCGGTGACACCACCGAGATCGCCCTCCAGGAAGTAGCCCTGCAAATCGCGCAAGTGAACCTGCGCGAAATCGAAAGCCGTGTCGACCCATCCTTGGAACAGGCTGTCGCACGCGCCAAATTGGCGGTCGCCGCCCTCGAACGCCAGGTCGAGGAACGCCGCCTCCGCGCACCCTTCACCGGCCAGGTTGTCGCCGTCGGCATCGGCCTTAACAGCATGCGCGGCCCCTTGGAACCGCCCCAGCGCCGCGCCGACGTGCCCGCCTTCTCACCTTTCATCGTCATCGTCGAGCCCGACCCCGTCGAGCTGATCGTTTCCAGCCAGGCCGCACGCGTCTCAGATCTTGTCATCGGCCAGGAGGTCACGGCCATCCATCGTTGGGCGCAGGATGAGCCGTTTCCCGTACACGTCACCCAACTGCCCACCATCTCCTCCGGCGACCGTTTCATCCCCGGCTTCCCTGGCTCCATCCACCTGTCCGTTGAAGGCGAAACGCCCCCGCTCGTCGCCGGCGAATTTATCAATATCGAAGTCGTCGCCGCCGTGCGCGACGATACGCTCCTGCTGCCCGACGCCGCCGTGCGCCGTTTCGGCGGCCGTACCTTCGTCGTCGTCCAGGATGGTGACCGCCAGCGCCGCATCGACATCCGTACCGGTCTCGAAAGCCGGGGAATGGTCGAAGTGCTGGAAGGTCTCGAAGAGGGCGACGTCATTCTAGGTCGATAGATGCCCAACCGTCTCCCCTTTCTCGGGCTCGCCTTCCGCCGCCTCTACAGCCGGCCTAGCCTGACCCTGCTTTCCCTCCTCAGTATCGTCCTGGCCGTCGGCATGGTCGCCAGCATCCCCGTCTTCTCGCAGGGGGTCAGCTATCTCCTGCTACAGGACGAACTCGCCCACATCGCCTCTATCTTCCACCGTCCGCCCCTCACGATGCGCTTCTACTTCATCGTGCCCAAGCGCAATGCCCTCCCGCTGAACAGTGCCCTGAGTCTGGAAAACGACTTCCGGCGCATCGTAGAAAGAGAGACCGGCCTCACCGTCGCCGATACTCTAACCTACGTGGCCAGCCCCGGAATGACCATCCAGCCGATGGACGGTGACGCCTCCTACCCCGTACTCAAGGACAACGTCATCGTCGAAAATGTCCAGTTCGCCGTCGTCACCAATATCCGCGACCGCATCGAAATCGTCGAGGGTCTTCCCTACGGGACCGAGACCGCCGACGGCACCGTAAACATCTGGTTGTATGAAGAAAAAGCAACCGAATTGGGCTTCCAGGTCGGCGAAACTTACAATATGATAGAAGGCGCCTCCGGCAACGCCATCCCCATCACCGTCGCCGGCATCTGGAAGCCGGCCGACCTCTCCGACTTCTACTGGTCCGCCACCACCATCTCATGGCGCAAGCTCCTGCTCGTCACCGATAACGCCTATCGCCGTTCCGTCGAGCCTGCCGTCAGCCGCCGCACCGGCATCGCCGTCTGGTACCTCAGCCCTGACGAAGAGACGCTGAAGCTCCATCAGGCCGATACCGTTGCCAATGGCCTGCGCTCTGTGCCTGCCCGCGCCGATCTGCGCTTCCCCGGCACCAAAATGGATGTCTCGCCTGAGTTGCCTCTGAACCGCTACCTGCAACGCAGAGCCAGCCTGTCCGCACTCCTGGTCGGCTTCAGCCTGCCCGCGCTCGGTCTGCTCCTCTTCTTCCTGTGGATCCTCTCCCATGTGACCGCCCAGTTCCAACAGGAAGAGGTCGCCATTCTCGCCTCCCGCGGCGCCGGCCGCCGTTTCGTCGCCTTCCTCATCTTGCTCGAAACGCTGCTCCTGCTTGCCGTCGGCATTCCGCTCGGTCTTGGCGCCGGCTACTTCATGGCCCGCGCCATGGGGCTGGCCTCCGGCTTTCTCGCCTTTACCCCTCGCGCCGGCATTCCCGCCACCCTCTTCGAAGTCGACTGGCGTCTCATCGGTATCGCCGTGCTGCTGCTTGTGCTGGCTCGCGGCATCCCTGCCCTGCGCGCCGCACGCGGCGGCATCGTCCAGCACCTGCGCGCCCGCTCCCGGCCCCACGCCGCCATTACCACCCTCTTGCTCGCCGGTGACGGCGCCCTCATCGTCCTCTCCTGGTACGCCTACCGCCAGCTGAGCCAGCGCGGCACCCTCGGCATTATCGGCTGGGAGCCGAGCGGCGACCCCTTCCGCGACCCGCTCCTGCTCCTGACCCCTTCCCTCTTCGTCTTTACCTCAGCCCTCGTGCTGACCCATCTCTTCCCGCTGCTCATGGGGCCCGTCGACCGCCTCGGCAACCGCCTCCGCTCTTTTGTCGCTTACATGGGCCTTACCCAGCTGCACCGCCAGGGCCGGCACTACTCCGGTAGTCTCTTCCTCACAATGGTCTGCCTCAGCCTCGGCGCCTTCTATGCCTCTATGGCCCTCAGCCTCGACCAGTGGCTCGCCGACCGCATCCACTATCAGGTCGGCGCCGACTACCGCTTCCAGCAGGGCATCCCCCCTCCCGACATGGGCGGGCCGCTTCCCGGGGAGGAGGCCGACCCGGAAGTCGTCAGCGCATGGCTGCTTCCCATCGACGACTACCTGAGAATACCCGGCGTCGATGACGCCACCCGCGTCGCCGTCTTCAAAACCAAGACCAGTGTTTCCCGGCAAATCGACGCCGTCTTCCTGGGTATCGACCGCTACGACTTTCCCCGCATCGCCTTTCATCGCTCCGACTTCAACTACGCCTCCCTCGGCGAACTGATGAATCGACTCGGCATGTATCCCAACGGGGTCCTCGTCTCACGTAACTTTCTGCGCCGTAGCCGCCTCCTCGAAGGCCAGATGACCAAGCTGACCATCTCCATTAACTACGGCTCCTTCGAGCACGAATTCCTGATCGTCGGTTCCTACGACTACTTTCCTACCGCCTATCCCCAGGACACAGAGGTCTTTATCGGCAACCTGGACTACGTCTTCGAACAGGTCGGCGATGAAAGTCTGCACCAGATTTGGATGAAGACCAGCGCCGATGCCGTCCCCGAGTCAATTATAGAAAGCGTCAAAGGCCTTGGTGTCCATCCTATCCGCATCCGCGACGCCCGCGCCCTTCTCACACTCGACGAGGAAAGAGTCGAGCGCATCGGGCTCTACGGCATCCTGTCCGTCGGCTTCCTCGCCTCCACCCTTCTCGCCAGCCTCGGTCTTCTCGTCTATACCTACGCCTCGCTGCAAGGGCGACTGCAGCAGATCAGCGTCATGCGCGCCGTCGGCCTCAAAACAAAGCTCGTCCTCGCCATGGTCGGCGTCGAATACCTCGGCGTAATCCTCTTTGGCGTCCTCTGGGGTGTTGCCATCGGCGTTGCCACCGCCTGGCTCTTCGTGCCCTTCTTCCGCGTGAGCGGTGACCCCATCTTCGCCCTCCCCCCCTTCGTGCGTCATATCGCTTGGGGCCAGATCGGCATTCTCGCCCTCGTATTCGGCACCGCGCTCTTGGGTTCCCAGTCCGTAATTCTTTATTGGAGTACGCGTCGCGATCTCTTCCAGGTTCTGCGCATGGGGCAGAGGGAGTAGCGCCATGACCCAAGCTGTGGCCGCAGATGGCACCCCCTTGGTTGTCTGTGACAATCTGGTCAAGATCTATCAGATCGACGAAATCGAGGTCGTCGCTCTCCAGGGCCTCGATCTCGAAATCCGCCGCGGCGAAATGATGGCGATCATCGGCGCCAGCGGCAGCGGCAAGTCCTCCCTTCTCAACATCATCGGTGGCCTCGACCGTCCTTCAGCCGGCCAGATCACCGTCAACGGCCGCAACCTGCTCAAGGCACCCGATAAGGAGCTGGAGGACTACCGCCTCAACGACGTCGGCTTCGTCTGGCAGCAGTCATCCCGCAACCTCATCCCCTACCTGACCGCACAGGAAAACGTCGAGCTCCCCATGATCGCAGCCCGCGAACAGGCCGCGCCCCCGGCAGAGCGCGCACGCGAGCTGCTCGACGCCGTGGGACTGCTCAGCCACAGCACCCACCGTCTGGCGCAACTCTCCGGAGGACAGCAGCAGCGTGTCGCCATCGCCGTCGCCCTTGCCAACCAGCCTCAGATCCTCCTCGCTGATGAGCCCACCGGCGAGGTCGATTCGGTCACCGCCAACCAGATCTGGCAGCTCCTGCGCGACCTCAACCGCCGCTTCGACCTTACCAGCATCATCGTCAGCCACGACCGCGACATCGCCCGCGTCGTTGACCGCGTGATCGGCATCCGCGACGGCAAGATCAGCACCGAAATCGTGCGCCAGTCCCACTCCGGTCTGCTCGATGACGAGCTGTCCTCAAGGCTGGACGATTCGGCGACCGACCCGCTCGCCACTGATGAGTCCGCTGAAACTGCCGGTAGCCCATCCCTCCAACTCGAAGAGCGTGTCGTCCTCGATGCCGTCGGTCGGCTGCAGATGCCCCACGAGTATCTGGAGCAGCGCGGCATCGGGCGCAGAGCGGTCGTGCAACTGGTTGAAGACGGAATCCTTATTCGCCAGGCCCAGGAGCAGCTCTCCTTGACCGGCGATGCCGGTGACTCAGGCGCCTACCCCGGTGGCGAAGACGACCAGGCCGCCTGGGAACAGGACCCCATGCCCCGCCGCAGTCGCCCTTGGTGGCGGCGGCTCCTGCTGGGCACACCGCGCGAAGTTGACGAAACTCAGGACGCAGAACAGGCTGCAAACCCTTGGGCCAAAGAGTTGACCTCCTCTGCCAAAAGTGACGGCGATGCACCCGCCGCCTCTTCACGCGATACGCTTCAGTGGGACAGCGACGCTGCCTCTCGCTCCGCCTTTGCGCCGCCGGACCCTACC
>VYDA01000118.1:0-1024 GCA_009843665.1 Caldilineaceae bacterium SB0675_bin_29
CAGGGCACCACCATCGCCCTCGAAAACTACGCTCGCACCCCCGGCGGCACCCTGGCCGAGGTCCTCGGGGCTCTCTCCCG
Organism: Caldilineaceae bacterium SB0675_bin_29; assembly: GCA_009843665.1. Classification (GTDB taxonomy): domain Bacteria; phylum Chloroflexota; class Anaerolineae; order Caldilineales; family Caldilineaceae; genus Bin5. The sequence goes on from VYDA01000118.1 coordinate 81, forward strand.
TCTGGACTCTCCCGCCCTCCGCACCAATCTCGACATGGGAAACTATCCCAACCACAGCCAGGACGTCGTCGCCGCCATCGACGCTCTGTCAGACAAGATTGTCGCCGCCCATCTGAAAGACAAGACCGCCAATCCCGCCGATCCCCCGGCCCCCCTCGGCACAGGCGTCCTGCCTCTCGCCGAGATCCTCAACGCGCTCGATCAACTGCCCCAACCTGTCTACTACATCTTCGAATTTCGCGGCGCCGGCGATCCGGTGGGAGGCATCCGGCACAGCCTCGCCTATCTCAAGCAACGAGCGAGTAAACCATAGGCTTGTTTCTGAAAGTTAGGTGAGGCGTGAAGGCCTCCTCCGGACTTGTCCTCCCGGAGCTCAGCACACATCAGAGAGCAGTGAAATGAGCGACAAGGATTCTCTGGCCGGCAAGAAAGCACTCGTTACCGGCGTCGACCACGGCGGCATCGGCCAGGGCATCGCACTCGAACTGGCCCGCCGCGGCGCAGTTGTCGTCTGCCACTACCCCTACAGCGACGAAGGCGCAGCCGCTGCCGTTGCCCGGATCCGCGCCGCCGGAGGAACGGCAGCTTCAGTGCAAGGCGACTTCACCCAGTCCGCCGAACTATGCACGCAGGTCGTAGAGACCGCCGCAGACCACCTCGGTGGCCTAAACGTGCTCGTCAACAACGCCGGCCTGACCGAGACGCGCCCTATCACCGAAGTCACACCCGACCACTTCGACAAACTGTTCGCAATAAACGTGCGTAGTCAGATATTCTGCATCCAGCGCGCGCTGCCCTACATGCTGGAAAGTGGCGGCGGTTCGGTGATCAACCTCGCTTCGGTTCATACGCACGCAGGAGTCCCAGACTACTCTGTCTACGCCGCCACCAAGGGTGCCGTCGCCGCCCTCACCCGCCACCTGGCAGTTGAGCTGGCCCCGCAG
>VYDA01000118.1:1034-5951 GCA_009843665.1 Caldilineaceae bacterium SB0675_bin_29
GTGCGGGTCAACGCAATCGCGCCCGGACTCATCGAAGTGCCCCGCTACTTCGAAGATATTCCCGATTACAACCCCGCCATCTTCGAAGCCACAGTGCCCTGGGGCCGCTTGGGCGCTCCCGCCGACATCGGACACGTGGCCGCCTTTCTCGCCTCAGACGGCGCCGATTTTGTGACCGGCCAGACCATCTATGTCGACGGCGGCACCGTCTCCTATATGTCCTTCGGCGCCCATCTGGACGGCCAGGACTGGAGTTCCGGGAAATGAGCCCCGCACTCGGCTTGCTCTGACTCATACAGTCGAGTCTCATTGCGACGATCTGACCCCAAGTTCGACCCCGTCATCACCCAGAAGTTGCCCCTGCGCCGGCTCTCCTCCCGCCTGGCTGGCCGCCCCCGGCTCTCTGACTCTTGTCAGATTCCCCCCGCCTGAGTACAATTACCGTGTATTCTGCACAGACTCTTTTTTATACATTTACGAGAGGAAGGAGAAACTGAAATGGATCGACGAAGATTCCTGAAAGTGGCGGCAACAGGTGCGGTAGGCGCAGCCGCTCTGACCGTAGCCGGATGTGAACAGGCCGGCGTAATGACTCCGGGCCAGCTCGAAGGCGCCGTCTCAGAGGACGCAAGCCTGCCCGAGATCGAATGGCAGATGGCCACCAGTTGGCCGCCCGCCCTCGATACGATCTTCGGTGGCGCCGAGACTGTCGCCCAGCGCGTCGAGTCCATGACGCAGGGCAAATTCAGAATCGAGGCCCGCGCCGCCGGAGAGCTCGCACCCGGCTTGGAAGTCCTGAACGTCGTCGAAGAGGGCGCAGTTCCCATCGGCCATACAGCCTCCTACTACTACATCGGCAAGAGCCCCATCACCGCCTTTGGCACCGCTCTCCCATTCGGCCTCACCTCCCGCCAGCAGGACGCCTGGCTCTATGAAGGCGGTGGCCTGGAGATGCTGCAAACGGTCTACGCCGAGAAATTCAACACCATCCAGTTCCCCGCTGGCAACACCGGTGTGCAGATGGGCGGCTGGTTCAACAAGGAGATCAACTCAGTCGCCGACATGGAAGGTCTGAAGATGCGCATCCCCGGCCTCGGCGGCCGCGTCATGGATCGCCTGGGTGTAACCGTGCAGGTGCTGCCCGGCGGCGAAATCTTCCAGGCCCTGCAGACCGGCGCCATCGACGCCGCGGAGTGGGTCGGCCCCTACGATGACGAAAAACTGAGCTTCCACAAAGCCGCCAGCTTCTACTACTTCCCAGGCTGGTGGGAGCCGGGCCCATCCCTGGAAATTCAGGTCAATCTCGATGAGTGGAACAAGCTTCCCGAGCAGTATCAGGAAGTCCTCAAGACCGCCGCCTACGCCGCCAACGCGACCATGATGGCGCGCTACGACGCCAAGAATCCGGCCGCTCTTAGCCGCCTCATCCAGGACGCCGACATCACGATGCTACCCTTCCCGGACGATGTATTGCAGGCCGCCGAAGAGTCCGCATTCGAACTGTTCGACGAGACCGCCGCCGGAGACGCTGACTTCGCATCGATCCTCAAGGAATGGTCCGCCTTCCGTAGCGCGATTCAGGCTTGGCACGGTCTGGCCGAGCGCGGCTACCTGCAATACGTGGGCCGCAGCCGCTGATCTAACCATGCGCGCCGCGCATGTCTTTCAAAGAGATGATGATCCGGGAAACGGGAGAGCATCGCAGAGAGCTCTCCCGTTTCGATCAACTCGGTAACTGATGGCGACTCTTCATATGAACTTTCCTGCTGGCGCGCAGGGGAAGGAAATTCCTGCAATGGACAGGAGAAGCTTTCTTGGGTTGGCCGCAGCGGGCTCAGCCGCACTGAGCACAGCTGGATGCGCACAAGCCGGCCTGGTTCCCCCGCTTCAGATCGAGAACGCAGTGGCGGAAGACGCCCGCTTGCCTGTCATCGAATGGCAGATGGCAACCAGTTGGCCGGCCGATCTGGACTCAATTTTCTGGGGTGCGCAACTGGTTGCCAACCGCGTCGCAGCCCTGACAGATGGCAAGTTCCTGATCCGTCCCCGCGCAGCCGGTGAACTGGCTCTAGGTCTGGGTGTATTGAACGCCGTCGAAGAAGGGACTGTCCCTATCGGTCACACAGTCTCCCACTACTATACAGACAGGGGGTTTGTCATCGCCCTCAACAACGGCCTGCCCTTTGGTCTGACGGCCCGCCAGCAGAACGCGTGGCTGTATGAAGGCGGCGGCTTGGAAAAGCTTCAGGAAATCCATGCAGAACGGTTCAACATCATTCAGTTCCCTGTTGGCAACTCCGGCGTCCAGATGGGGGGTTGGTTCAATAAAGAGATAAACTCGGTCTCCGACCTGGCAGGGCTGAGAATGCGCATCCCCGGCATTGCTGGCCAGGTGATGGGGCGGCTGGGCGTCACCGTGCAGATGTTGCCCGGCGGCGAGATCTTTCAGGCCCTCGAGAGCGGGGCTATCGACGCCGCCGAGTGGGTCGGGCCCTACGAAGACGAGAGGATGGGCTTCCATACGGTCGCCAGCTACTACTATTACCCCGGTTGGTGGGATCCTGGCTCGTCAGTCGAGGTCCAAATCAATCTGAACGAATGGAATAATCTGCCGCAGCAGTATCAGGAAGCGCTCAAAACTGCCGCATACGAGGTTAATGTGAGGGTGGTGGCGCGCTACGATGCCAGTAACCCGGTCGCACTCCGTCGATTAATCAACGACGGCGGTGTCAAGCTGCGGCCGTTTCCCGATGATCTGCTGAAAACTGCAGAGGAGGCCGCCTTCGAACTTTTCGACGAGACCGCCGCCGCAGATGCAGACTTTGCTTCCATATTCAAGGAATGGTTAGCATTCCGCGACGCCATTCATGCCTGGCACGGTCTGGCCGAGCTCGGCTACCTGCAACACGTGGGCCGAGGCCGCTGATGTGAGCCGCGTGATGCCGAACTCCTGGCGGTGACGAACAGAAAAGCAAAGGGGCGAGCGCACGCTCGCCCCTCTTTCCTTTCCGGTCCAGCTGTCTAATCTGCCTACGATGCCGCTTCCACCAGCCAGGTCACCGTCTCCGGAACCAGTATAACGATCACGAGGGCGATGCCCTGTAGCACCATAAACGGCAATGCGCCCTTGTGTATATCCGCAGTCTTCACCTCTGGAGGCGCCACGCTCTGCAGATAGAATAGCGAAAACCCAACCGGGGGCGAGATGAAAGCCATGTTCAGGTTGATTGCCATCATCACCCCGAACCAGACCATCTGCGCATTGGTGAAGCCCAGCTCCAGGGCGGCAGGCACAAACAACGGCATCGCGATAAAGCTGATCTCAATGAACTCCAGATTGATGCCCAGCAGGAAGACCGCAATGTTGGCGACGATCACAAACCCCCAGAACCCGCCCGGCAAACTCGTCAGCAACCCCTGTACGTAGTCCTGCCCCCCCAGGCGGTCGAATACCAGCCCGAAATAGGTCGAACAGAACAGAATCATGATCACCAGGGCAGTGATGTTGGCCGTGGATCGTGCCGCGTCCTTGATCAGCTTCCAATTCAGATTCCGGTTGAACGCCGTAAGAATACAAGCGCCGATCGCGCCCACCGCACCCGCTTCCGTCGGCGTGGCGATGCCCTGGAAAATGCTGCCCAGCACAGAGAAAATCAGCAGAACGGGCGGAACGACCGCAATCAGAGTCTGGCGCATCAATGCCGCGCCCTGCACAGTTCGTGCTTCGGGCGGCAGAGCCGGCGCGTCTTGCGGACGGACAATCGCTATACCTATCACGTACAGCGCGTAGAGGCCTGACAGAATCAGCCCCGGTATCAGCGCGCCCACGAACAGATCGCCCACACCAACCCCAATCTGATCGCTAAGTACCACCAACACCAGGCTCGGCGGCAGCAACTGCGCCATCGTCCCCGACGCCGTGATGATTCCGGTCGCCAGCTGATGATTGTATCCATAGCGCACCATGATCGGCAGCGACAGCAGCCCCATTACAATGACCGTAGCTGCGACCACCCCGGTTGCCGCCGCCAGCAGCGTCCCTACCAGCACAACGGCCAGTGCCAGACCGCCGCGCATCGACCCCAGCAAGATGCCGACCGTCGTCAACAATCGCTCAGCCAGCCCCGACTTCTCGAATATCGCCCCCATAAAGACGAAGAATATAATTGCCAGCAGCGTAAAGTCCGACATCGTGCCGAACCAGCGGTTGGGCAGCAGCTTGATCCAATTCATGTTGAATATGCCCAGCGCCCAGCCAATCAACATGAAGACGAAGGCGGTCCCGGCAAATGAAAACGCTACCGGATATCCATACAGGATCAGCACAAAAAACAGTATGAACATCACAATTGCCAGCCATTCCAACCCCATAGTCACTCCCTTTAGTGTGACCCGCCCCGCAAAAAAAACAACCTTCTCCAGACCAGCAGACTGCCGCCAGCGGCGTCAACTGGCCCGCAAGACCCTTACTCGATCCGCAAAGCTTCCTGGTGCTCTGTCAAATCCATGGCCTCTTCATCCTCGCCTCGCAAAACTGCATACAGCTTGATCAACTCGGAAATCGCCTGCAATAGCAAGAGCACAAACGCAACGATGATCATCGTCTTCAGAGGCGCGCGCGGCAACCCATCCGGATCAGGCGACAATTCCCACTGCCGCCAGGAGGTCATCACCGGATTTACTGTCACCCAGATGCCGATGACACAGTAGGGAACAAGCAGGAACAGATTCCCCCAGAAATCAAGCATCGCCTGGCGCTTCCTGCTCCAATTGGCATAGATGAAATCAACGCGCACGTTGATGCCGTTCTTCAGGATATAGGCAAAACCCAGAAAGAAGACCAGCGAGTACAGATACCACTGCATCTCAATAAAGAGATTGGAGGACAACTGAACGCCAATAAACTGCCCCATATAG
>VYDA01000476.1:0-1349 GCA_009843665.1 Caldilineaceae bacterium SB0675_bin_29
CCCCTCCTGCGCACGGAGTTCGACCTCGCCAACCCCGTCAGCCGCGCCCGCCTCCATATCTCCGGCCTCGGCTGGTACGAGCTCTACCTCAACGGCCGGCGCGTCGGCGACCATGTCCTCGACCCCGCCACCAGCGACTACGCCCAACGCGTCCTCTACGTCACCTACGACGTCACCGACCTGCTGCAGACCGGTGCCAACGCCGTCGGCGTCATGCTCGGCAACGGCTGGTACTGCGAACCCGGCTGGGAGCACCGCTACGGCGACTCCCCCCGCCTGCGGTTTCAGCTCAACGTCGAGTTCGCCGACGGCAGCACAACCTCCGTCGCATCCGGCTCCGGCTGGAAAACCGCCCCCGGCCCCATCACCCGCAACGACCTCTACGGCGGCGAGACCTACGACGCCCGCCGCGAGCAACCGGGCTGGGCATCGACCGACTTTGACGACGCCCACTGGTACGCGGCCGCGGACAAGGACGCCCCAGGCGGCACAATGGTTTCCCAGGTCATGCCCCCAATCCGCGTCAACAAGAAGCTGCAGCCGGTTAACGTCACCCAGCCCCGGGACGGCACACACGTCTACGATCTCGGCCAGCTCTTCGGCGGCTGGGCCAAACTCCGGCTCAAGGGCGAACGCGGCACGGCAGTATCCATCAAGTACGCCTGCCAGCTACTCGAAGAAAGCGGCCTCGTCGACCAGGAATCCGGCGAATTCTACTTCCGCCACCTCTCCCGCGCCAGCGCCCACGCAGAAGGCGACGAGATCGACATCTACATCCTCAAGGGCGATCCGGACGGCGAGACCTACGAACCGCGCTTCACCTACCATCCCGTCCGCTACGTTCAGATCGAAAGCGACCGCCCCGTCACCATCGAAGAGCTCCTGGGCCATGTGGTCTATTCCGACGTCGATCTCTCCGGCGGCTTCGAGTGCTCCAATCCCATCTTCAACCGCATCCACGAACTGGTCCACTGGACCGTAACCAACGGCCTCTTCGGCATCCCCCTGGACTGCCTCCACCGCGAGCACTGGGCCTGGACCGACCCGGCCACCATCGCCTCGTCGCTCTACCCGCGCAAGCACATGCCCCGCTTCTGGACCAAGTGGCTCGACGACATCAAGGACGCCCAGCTCGAAGACGGAAGCGTCCCCGACATCTGCCCCAACTACGTCCAGCGGAACGACCCCGACCCCGCCTGGGGCGGCAACTACCCCATCCTCGTCTGGTACCTATACCAGTACTTCGACGACAGCCGCATCCTCGAAGAACACTACGCGCCCATCCGTCTCTGGGTCGACTATCTCACCTCCGTCGCCGAGAACCACATCGTCAACGAAGGCCACTACGG
>VYDA01000476.1:1359-5924 GCA_009843665.1 Caldilineaceae bacterium SB0675_bin_29
GGAAGAGTTCGTCTCCTCCGAGACGCCGCCGCCCCTCCTCTGGACCGGCTACTACTATCTCGGCGCCGCCATCGTCTCAAAAATCGCGGATTACCTCGGCAAGGAAGATGAGGCCGATCACTACAGCCGCCTCGCTGAACAGATCAAGGACGCCCTCAACCACGAATGGCTCGACCCCGCCGCCCACCGTTACGCCAACGGCTCACAGACCGCCAACCTCTTCCCGCTCGCCCTCGGCATCGTGCCCCCGGCCAGCGAAGCCGGCGTCGTCCACGACATCGTCCACAACATCGTCGACACGTGGGGCGGCCATCACCACACCGGCAACACCGGCGTCACCTGCCTCATCGACGCCCTGACCCCACACGGCCAGGGCGAAGTCCTCTACGACCTCGTCGCCACCCCCACCTACCCCGGCTGGGGCTACATGGTCGAACAGGGCGCCACCACAATCTGGGAGTCCTGGAGCCTACAGAGCACCGTCGGCGCCGCCGAAAGCATGATCATGTGGGCCTCCATCGACGAGTTCTTCTACAACGACCTTGCCGGCATCAAAGGCCCCGACTACCACGGCCCCGGCTTCATGACGCCCGGCTTCCGCGAAATCCACATCGAGCCCCACCCGCTCGGAGACCTCAAACACGCTGGCGCCGCCATCACCACCGTACGCGGCCAGGTCTCCTCCCACTGGCGCCGCACCGACCACTCGTTCTCGCTCGACGTCACAATTCCGATCAACAGCACCGCCCGCATCAGCCTGCCCACCATTGGCCTGAGCAATGTCTCCGTCAGCGAAAACGGCAATACCATCTGGCAGAACAACGCCTATCTGCCAGGCCGCGAAGGCATCAAATCCGCCCGCACCCGCCCCGACTATATCGACGTCGAAATCGGCTCCGGCACCTACCACTTCGAACTCACCGGAACCTGATCCGCGACCCGTGGCCATGGTCAGCAACTAACCACTAACCACTGACCACTGCAGTTCAAAGGAGTACGATCTTGCAGGAAATGACATCGCTCGAACGCTTTATGGCCGCCATCAACGGCGAACCCATGGACATGTACCCGGCCCTCAACGTCTCCCCCACCTGGTCGATGATGCCCCACTGGCCCGAGACCTTGGGGCTGAACTTCCTCCATCTGTCCCACGGGACCGACGAGCAGAAACTCAAATTCTACGACGTGCTCCACGATGACCTCGGCCTCGACTACATCCCCTGCGGCACTGGCAAACCCTACGGCCAGCGCGGCAAACAGTACGTCACCGAGGAGGACGGCGTCCCCGTGCTCGTCGACATCGGCTCGCGCAGCAAGACCCGCTACCACGAGTTCCCGCCAGACCTGCCTCCCGAAGAGCCCCTCTTCGAGACCGCCGCCGACGTCGAGCGCCTCGACCCGCCGCCCACCGCCGAGGAGATGCTGGCGACCGGCGCCTACGACTTCACCAAAAAGCTGCTCGATTATTTCGACGACACCGTCTTCTTCTACATGGGAGACATGGCGCCCTTCCCCACCTCCTTCTACATGCTCAGCTACGACAAGCTCTTCGACGCCATGTTCTTCCAGAAGGACCTCGTCTTCGCCCTCATGGACCGCCACGAAGAGGTGATCCGCCAGCAGTGCCGCCTCGCCCGGATGCTCGGCGTACACGGCTACCAACTGATGCAGTGGTTCGCCTCCGCCGACATGATCTCCGATGAGCACTACGTAGAGTTCGCCCTGCCCGGCGAGATTAAGGCCTTCCAGTACATTCACGACGAGGGCCTCATCAGCAGCATGGCCCTGATGGGCTGGATCGAGCCCCGCCTCCCCCACCTTGCCAAGCTCGACTTCCACTGCATCCAGGTCGAGTGCGGCCTAAAAAACTACTCGAACGACATCGTCAATGTCCGCAACGCCCTCGGCGAAGAGGTCTGCATCTTCTCCAACTCCCACGCCATCACCGTCATCGAGCAGGGAGACGAGGACCTCTGGCGCGAAGACGCCCACCACCAGGCCAAAGCCATCGGCAAACAAAAACGCTTCGGCGTCGGCCACGGTACCCCCACCACCTGGAAGACGTCCCCACAAAGATACCGCCGCTACATCGACTTCATGCGCAGCGAGCTGGCGTCCATAGTCCCGCCGCACTGAGACCCGCCCTGCCCGAATGCCTCTGACCGGTTGTGCGCCACTGGCATCCAGCCACGAATCCCAGACCGGTACCATGGCCAGCGCAGGCCGGCATACACTGTGCTCGTCAAGCCCAAAACAGAATGGCGGACTGACCACAGGGCATTTGCTCCTATGGCGTGGCTACTTCAGGAGGATGCCGATCTGTAGGGGCACCCTTGTGGGCGCCCTCTCCGCTAGCCCTTTCTGGCCATCTTCGGCTACTCTGGGGATACGAAATTAGATGCGATTGCCCCGGCCCTGCCCGTGATCGCTGCGGCAAAACACCATCGCTGATGGCATAATGCAGCCATGCCTGTAAAAATAACGTTCAGAAATGTCCCTGAGGAAGTTCGCGACGAGTTGGCCAGGCGCGCCGCGCTTCAAGGCCAGTCCATGCAGGAGTTCCTGCGAAGAGAATTGGAGCGTATCGCGTCTCGGCCTTCCTTGGCCGCATGGCTAAAGGATGTCCGCGAAAGAAAAGCGCACACGAAGACACGCGTACAGCCGCACCACATCCTCCGCGCCCGTGACGCCGACCGAAAGTAAACACAATCGTCGCCCATGTGCCTGTTACAGCGCCGGACAGCCCGCTGCTGACGCTCGACCGCAGGGTCAATCGCGCGCGGCTCCCTCCCTTGTCTTAGCCTTGGGGAAAACAAAGAAAACCACGCAACTCTTTCGTATAGTTTTTGCAGGAGCGGAAATGGTCGGCGTTCGCTGTGCCGACTGTGTTGATCTGGGGACAATAATCGCGGGTGAAACAACTCGCCCAGCACAGCCTTATCGGCGTGATGAGGCCATGCCGGACGAAAGCCCTGGGCCGGGCTGAGACTATTCTATCCCGCACCCCCTTATCACCTTTTTGACTGAAAGGATGAACGGGCCAGCACTGAAATGGACTTCGTACTGCGAAAATAGACCCCACCACGCACGCGGGGCACCGAAGGGGCTCAATTTTTTCTTCAGGGGGCCAATGGCCCAACGTTTCAGCTCCGAATAGGCAGCTTGGATGGTAACCCCGTTCATGTCCAGGTCTCGTGCAATCGGTTCCGTCGAGTGGTCCGAGACACCGGTGATGTTGTAGGGTCTGACATCTTCCCTGCTGGTTTTCACCGTATGTCGAACATGGAATATGTCAAGCAACCTGAAAACCGAGGCTGTACTCAAGTAAGCTTCACAAGACTTCCGGCCGTCAGAGCCGAAGGGTTCTTCGCTTGGCGCAGAGTGCGTTGCAAAGATGCTGGCAGGCATTGCCTCTACTGAGTCTCTGACAGTCGCCAGAGCCGCAAGTTGGCGGTGGGCCTCTACTAAGGTGGCAGGCAAAGGACCTGTGTAATCGTCGTTGAACTCGACGCCCGGGTACTGCGCAGCCAGTTCGATCAATCGTGCTCGCGTCGGACCCCCATCGCCAGGGTGTTGTTCAGCCAAGACCGTGACTGGCGCGATGGAACCCAAGAGCAATCCTAATGTCACCAGAACAGCCAAGACATTGCGTTTAATGGTGCGTCTCCTTTCATTGACAAGCATGGACGAGAGATGGTGCGTACATCAAACACCATTCTACCCCCTTCCGACGTTCATGTCTCGCCAATACCGTCCAATTCGGGTAGGACCAGTTACCGATTTCAGCACATTGCTTCGTGTGCAGTTGTTCCCTATAAGGCATCGACCGGTTCGGGCCAGCAAGCGGCGTCGTACACCCCGCGCCATCTCAAGCCACTAACCACTGCCCCCTGGCCTCCATGAAAATCACCCGCCTCGAAACCATCCGCCTCGGCCGCCACCCCCACTCGCTCTGGCTGCGCATCCACACCAACGACGGCCTGACGGGCCTCGGCGAGACCTCCTACGCGCCCCGCGCCGTCAGCGCTCTAATCCACGACCAGCTCGCCCCCTTGCTCCTTGAACAGGACCCCCTCGACATCGAACGACACTGGCACACCATGTTCGCCGCCGTCAACGCCTACGGCTTCGGCGGCGCCGAAACCCGCGCCATCAGCGCCGTCGACATCGCCCTCTGGGACATCGCCGGCCAGCACACCGGCCAGCCCATCTACAACCTCCTCGGCGGCCGCAGCCGCGACCGCATCCCCATCTACAACACCTGCCTCAGCCACGGCCCCAACCAGGACGCTCGCACCTGGATGGAAGGCCGCGCCGGCCAGCTCGCCGCGGACCTGCTCCGCCAGGGCATCAACGCCATGAAGATCTGGCCCTTTGACCTGCCGCCCGGCCCCGCCCGCGCCGAAACAGGCGCCCCCGGCCCGGGGCACCATTACCGCGATAAAGATACGCTAAAAAGGGGTGTCGCCTGCGTCGAAGAAATCCGCGCCGCAGTCGGCGACAAAATGCAGATCGCGATCGAGGGCAACGCCCGCTGGAACCTGCCCGCGGCCATCGCCATCGCC
>VYDA01000233.1:0-3584 GCA_009843665.1 Caldilineaceae bacterium SB0675_bin_29
GCTGAGCACTGCCGCGTTGATCTCATCTTCCGTACCGATTACAACGTCAACATTGGGTAGCACCGAACGCGCAACCACGCCGAACGCCCGCGGGTCATGCCACTGATCGGGCCGGAAATCCAGGTCGAATATTACGGTCGTGCCCACCTGCTGCGAATACTCCGCCCCAAACATCGTCGAGCTGCGGCTCGGCTCCTTGCTCAGGTTCGTACCCGCGAACTGGAACACCTTCGCATCGGCAACAGGCGCTGCCAGCACATCGTCAATCGTCAGTTCAATGTCGGCGCAGTTTTCCCGGTAATAGACTAGGGGAAACTTGTCCGGCGGTTCGATGCCCAGCACAACCGCGCTGGTCCGGTGCCCCGGCTTGCGCGGGCTGTAGCTGAAATCCACGCCCTCCTTCTCCAGAAAATCGGCGATAAAATCCCCCACCGGGTCCTCGCCCAAACCGGTAACAAGCGCCGTCTTCAGGCCCAGCCGGGCCCCACCAACGCTGATGTTGGTCGGAGAACCGCCCACATAGGCCGCAAAACTGCCGATTTCCTCAAAAGGCGCACCGACGTCGTTGCTATATAGGTCGATCGAAGAGCGGCCCATGTGCAGCGAGTCGTACCTTCTCCCTTCACTGTCAGTTGTCATCTTACTTGCTTCCTCTGACCTCGTCTCGGAGTTGCCTAACCCATCACAGCCTTCGTGCTCCCTACTCAATGTCAGTACAGCGGCAATCGTTCATCCACGCCGCTATACTTCTCCTTCACCCAACCGTAATTCGGGTCCTCCTGGTTGGCAAGGCTCTGCGCACTGCCTGCCAGCACGTTAAGGTAATACGTCGTGTACCCGGGCATGCTCACCACAGGATGATACCCCTCCGGCACCAGCACCGCCTCATTGTGTCCAACCCGGACCAGCGCATCGATAGGATTGCCCGCTGCGTGCATCGGCGAATTCTCATCCGTATACACTCGCTGGTAGGCGAATCCCTCCGACCGGTCGATTCGGTAGAAGTAAACTTCCTCCAGGTCCGCTTCGATCAACTCGCCAGCCTCGTCTTCAATGTGGACGTCGTGCTTATGCGGCGGATAGCTGCTCCAATTGCCGCTCGGCGTATAGACCTCCACCAGCACGATCCTGTGCACTGGCGAGCCGGGAGGCAGCAAATCATTGATCTGACGACTGACGTTGTCGCCGCCCCGAATGCTGACTGCCACGTCTTCCGGTCTGATTAACCACGGTTCGTGGTCCTCAGACGTCGGCACCCATGTGACCGCAAACTCCCCGGCCTCCTCCGCCGTGACCGTGAGATTGGTCCGCCGTCGCAGATAAAGGGCGTGCGCACCGCCGCTGAAAACATTCGCCCGTCCACCGATTCCGGCCCAACTTCCTCTGCTGCTCTCGACCCGGTAACGTCCGGTCAAATCGACAAACGCAAATTCGTTCTCTTCAGTGCTGAAGGACCAGGAGTCGCCATCCCCTAACCGCCTCGCTTCAAAGGAAATGTAATCCCAGCCGGCGCCTTCCGGCGTCACCGACAGGATCAGATCCCGGTCCTTGCCGTCGGACTCTGGCTTTATCAGTACGTTATCTGCAGTGTAGCGCATTTTCACCTGCTTTCCCCGGCTCGGCCGTGAGCCCGATTTTCAATTCTTCCTCGTCCTGGCAAAGCGGCCATAGTCGAGCGGCTCCGTCGGATGCCCCAATTGGGCCAGTACGGGAGTCATCTGGCTTCGGTGCTCGGTGGCATGGTTGAACACGTGACGCAGAACGTCATCCATCTGCAGCTTGAATTCTTCCCCTTCAGTGCCGTGGAATACAAGCGTGTCATCGAGCTTGCTGGCCGTCAATGAACCAACATACGCCTGCCACTCGCTCCAAAGAGACTCCCAAGCGTCCCGTAGTTCGGCGAAAGAAGCAAACTCCGATGCAGCCGGACGTTGCGAAGGGCTCTCCCCGCCAATCCTCTGCACCCACGCCCGCTCAGCACCATAGCCGTGAGCGGCCAGGCCGTGCAGTGACTCCCAGAAGAAGGGGCGCTCGGCAAAGTACTCCTCTTCCGGGATCGCTTCCAAACTGGGGAAGACTCGATTCCAGGCCCATTTGTTGTATGCGAAGAGCCTTTCGACAGAATGAACTGACATAAGAATAATCCTCTATGTTCGTGAATTGAGAATACGAGCTTTGGCCGTTATTCTGCGTTTTCGCGCCGGCGAATGTAGAGAGGTAAGGGGGGTGTGCGGCGAGCCCTGGCGCCCTCTATCCCCTCTTACTCGGCGCCTGCAGCGTCCGCTGGCAACATATAGCACGGGCAGGCGGCCTTGTCAACCTGAAGGGAGGTCCGGTCTTCCGCCCTGATGCCAAACGCTGCCCGTTCTCGGCAACGCCGCCAGCGGACCGGAAGCCGCCTCGACGCTGCTAATCTGCAGAAAACTGACCGCTTGGTTTAATACGCTTTCAGGGGACAGAAGGCTGGTGTCTATGACCAAGTCCGCATGGATCCGCGCATGCGCCAGCCGCTCCAACTCCGTCCGGCGCCAGGGCTCGTCCCAACTGACGTCAGGACGCCGCTCACCTTGGGCCGCCAGATCCGCATCCAGAAATATCAACCAGTTGGGCGGCCGGATACGCTGCCACATGTCCGGCACCTGGCTGTGCTCCTGGGCAACGGGCCGAGCATTGTAGCCCAGCCGCCTCAACCCTGCCACAAGTGTCGACTTGCCGGCCGCACTGACGCCGACGATCTTAACAAGGTCCAATTTCACTCGGGCCGCCCCCATTGGCGGTCATGGATACCAACTCTGCAAATAATATGGGCCGGATGATTCTATATGGGCAGCGAAATTTCCATGCGCCGGACTTTCTGTTCCCACTGGTGCGTACCGACCTTGATGACGAGGACGGTCGAGTCGTCTCTGGGCCGACCGTTATCAAGTTCAAGCGCCGCCTCCAGGACGCGATCGGCAACTGCTTTGGCGCTCCTCTCCCTTGCAGGAGCATCGCCGCTCACTAGCCTGCCTTCGTTCAAACAAGCCGCCCCGGCCACGTCCATCGCGCCGCCGCTTCGGTGCCCAGCACTCCAAATCCCATCCGTAAATACCACCGCGGTCAAACCCTGTACGAGAGGAAGTTCAACGATATTCGGCTTCGTATTCCGATAAATCCCTATGGCGTCGCACTCTTCGTCTAACCACTCCGTCCCGCCATCCCGCTGCACCAATACTGGACAGCGGCTGTTACGGCTCAGCACAAGCGTCTCTGTCACCAGGTCTACGCTCGCAATGACCAACTCCGCGCTGACCTTACCCCCCCGATTCGTGCGCAAATAATCGTGCGTCGCACGCGCCACCGCCCCGTCCCGCACTCCTTCAGCAATCAGGCTCATCGCCTTCCGGGCCACCACATTGCTGATCGCCTTCGCGCTCCGCCCACTCCGCTGACCGTCCGAAACGACGATGCTGATTCCGCCGTGGGGACGCTCCACGACCTCAACTGTGTCCCCGCTCTCGCTGGACGCGTACTTTGCCACCTTGGCAACCGCGATCTGTATCTCAATTCGGTTCATTTTTCGGCGCGGCCTCCCCGTGGAAGGG
>VYDA01000233.1:3594-5911 GCA_009843665.1 Caldilineaceae bacterium SB0675_bin_29
GGGCGGTCCTTCGCCGTTCACGGCCGGCGGGGCGGTCCGTGTCGACGGCTGAGAGAGGCGTCTCACTCATGTCCGCCCGTTGAGCAAATTCTGCTTTTTCCCTATTTGCCCGCCATAAAAGCACAGCAGCACCGATATGTCAATCGAGAACCTAAAAAGTACTCCCTATAGCTTGACACAGGTCGCATAGTAAACGATAATTCCTGTATTCCGCTACAGGAGCAATTCCCATGAAAATCACACGTATCGACACGCACTTGACCGAACTGGCCAATCGCTCGATACCCTACGTCGTCGTCCATACCGACGAGGGCATTCACGGTGTTGGCGAGCCGTTTTCCTGCGGTCCGGACGGCGCTACCGTCGCCGCTATCCACGACTTCGCAGAATGGCTCACCGGCCGTGACCCCCGCGACATCGAGGGACTCTATCATCTCATGTACGCGGGCGGCCGCTTCCCCGGCGGCTCGGTCGTTAACGCCGCCATCAGCGGCATCGAACACGCCCTGTGGGACATCGCCGGAAAGGCCGCCGGTCTGCCCGTTTACAGGCTCGTAGGCGGCAAAGCCCGCAACCGTGTCCGCGTCTACCAGAGCATAGGCGGCGATACGCCCCAAGAGGCTGCCGATGATGCCATCCGTCTCATCCAGACCTACGGCTATACCGCACTCAAAATGGGCCCCCTGCCTACCGGCTGGCACCAGATGCCGTGGAATCGCGCCCTGCGCGAGACCGAACGGCGCGTCGCAGCCGTCCGTGAAGCCGTCGGTCCCGACATCGATATCGGACTCGATCCCCACGCCCGCATCCTCGAAATCGGCCGCGCAGCCCAACTCTGCGAAGTAGTGGCGCCCTTCCGTCCCTTCTTCGTCGAAGAGCCCCTTCGCCCCGAAAACTATGAGGCCCTCGCCAAACTCAGCAACAAGGTAAACGTTCCCATCGCCACCGGCGAAATGCTCTACAGCCGCCACGAATTCCGCGAGCTGCTGAGCCACCACGCCGTGGACATCATCCAACCCGACATCTGCATCACCGGCGGCCTCTGGGAGATGAAAAAGATCGCCTCAATGGCCGAAGTCCATTATGCCAGTGTCGCCCCGCACAATCCCTGCGGACCGGTCGCCACCGCAGTAAACGTCCATTTCGCCGCCAGCACCTCGAACTTCATGATATTGGAGTACAAGGCCGATGATGGACGATGCGCAGAAATAGTCGACGAACCCATCAAGCTTATGGACGGCTACCTTGAGCTGCCCGACCGGCCCGGCCTCGGCATCGACCTGAATTTGGACGCTCTCGCCGCGCACCCTGGCCGTTCCTGGCACAGGCCGTTCCTCATACGTCCGGACGGCTCCCTAGCGTATCAGTAGACCTCTCTACATCTGAAAGAGTGTCTGAACCTCTCTTCCCTTTTGGGCCGCACTGTGCCATGAAGTATACTGTTGGAAAGAACGCTTGTGCGAACCTCGGCTTGTGCCATCTCTTTGGCAATTGCCAAAACGGCTACTGTACTGATTGAGTTAGGGAAATGACGACTACCGCTATCAATACCATTGAAGATCTTGTGCGGATCATGGACAATCACCCTGAGTGGGTCGAAGCCATGCGCGTTAGGCTGCTGTCGAGGGAAGTCCTCGAACTTCCCCAAACGATGGCTAGGCTAACCGAAACCGTGGATAGCTTTGCCGCCTCCACAAACAAGCGCTTGGACGCAATAGAAGTTCGTTAGGCTCAGCATTACACCAGGTTTGACTCAGTGGACGCCAGAATCGACGCAGATGATTCCTTATTCGAGTCAGTGATGAACAGCATACAGAAACTTCGCAATGAAATCGCCCCCATTACGGCCGCTCACGTGCGAAATGCCGCGATTGATGACGCCCTTCTGATTGCCGACGATCTGGGCCTACGTAATCCCAGGACTCTGACCCGAGAAGAGTTGTTGGAGTTTTCCGAGTCTGCCGATACATCAGACATTTCCACAAGCGATCTGAGAAGCTTTCGCCGCGCCCACCTCATATTGGAGGCAGCAGACAAAGATGGCGAAACATGCTACGTTGCCGTGGAAGTCTCCTTTACCGCCAATGGCCGGGATAACGTCAGAGCGATCCGAAACGCCGACTTCATGCAGCGGTTTACAGGAAAGCGCTCGATCGCTGCAGTAGCCGGCCTGTACAAAGAAAACCGGAGCGACGACTTTTTGGAGTCCGGATCCGTCTTCTGGCACCAGCTTGACCCTGAACAGCTTGAGGACGAATAGCACTGCTCAGAGGATTCTCCTCACAGCCACTTTTCCCCGCCAATCCCATTAGCCGGC
>VYDA01000407.1 GCA_009843665.1 Caldilineaceae bacterium SB0675_bin_29
CTGTTTGATGGCAGCCATGTTGCGCTTTGTCTCAAACAGGCGGTCGATCGGATCGGCGACGCCGATGGGCAGCGGTAGATGGACAAGAGCGAATCGGTTCGTCAGTTTCGTATCCTCGGGCCCGCGGATGTCCACCAGCACAGCCGGCACATCCTCATATTTCAACGACGCCCCGAAGATCCGGAAGCCACTGATCACCATCGGATTGGTAGGATCGTCCATCAGGAGCCAGGCCCGATCCACGCTGGACATCGGCTCGCGTCTGGCCATCGGAATGTGCTCCCCTGGCTGAGCGAATTGCCCTATTCTTCACCTTAGCTCATGATTCAGTTTCTGGGGACCGCTTCACCTCTACTGGTCGAAACTGACCGTGGCAAGAAACTGGATGCTTTACAGAGTCAACGCTTAGTCTTCTTTGGCCTGTGCTGCATAAATCGAGGTATACCCTCCAGACCAATCCGGCGGTATCTGGCAGGGCCGAGGGTCGTGTTGTGCCCACTTAGCCGGCTCGCCTCTCAAGATTTCATAAGCATGGCATGAGGGCTCGGGGTGGGGCGTGTAGGCTTTGGCGTCGGCAGAACTATAGCAGTTGAGCAGCAACGGGCGTGGATCGGGTGACTTGCTGGAGGGTGAGTAGTGAAGCGTTCGGGCATTGTGAACTGTAATAGAACCGGCAGCTCCTGCCAGATAGACAACCTCCTCCATGTCAATTGTCGACGCATCGTCATCGCTCAAACAGCCCATCCAGTTTCCTTGGGCATCATACTGATTGTAAAGCGGGCCATTATGGCTGCCGGGCAAGGCAGCAAGTGGCCCGTTTGTCATGTCGGTATCAGCCAGATAACAGCCAATGGTAAAGACGTTGTAATTGGTGTGGGGGAAAAACTGAATATCTTGATGCCATTTAACCGTGTCGGATTCATCAAACCATTTGAAATTCAATTTTGAGTGATGAAACACGACATTGGGCCCGGCCAAATCCTCTGCCACGTCCGCCATGAGCCCGCTGGCGAAACGCCAATAAACATCACTTTGCTCATCAGGCCGTCTCAAGCGTCGCAATACCGGCGTGTCCGGCCCATGCCCGGGCCCAATATCAAAAGTACGCCCTGATTCGGTCTCTGTTCGGCTGGCCTCGACAAAGGTGTTGGTCACGCGCACGAGTTCGGCAATCGTGTCTTTAGGCACCAGGTTTTCAACACCAACAAAGCCGTGCTCAAAGTAGTGCTCCCTCTGGGCTTGCGTCAATACTTTGGGCTTGTGCGACAAAATCTCTTCGGGGATCATCGTGCATTCTCCTCTGAATCTTTCTCACAGGTTTCCACAACCGTCGTTGGCCACGCACCCACTGGAAGGAAGGGTTGCGCCTTCCTGGACCGTATCGGTAATCTCCTGCTGGATCGTCGGTGCGGTATTGTCGTCAGTCGGATCGGCCGCCATCCGTAACATCCTTATACACCAGCAGTCTGCTGTGTCAAGTGTATAATTTTCCAGGTTTCTGAGGGGTAGAGGGAAGGTAGACCTGAGGTAGGAGAAAAGGAGAGAAGAGAAAGAGGGGGCCTCGCGGAGGAGTCCGGGCCTACAACCAAAACGGACCAAATCGCCCGTTATCGCTCATGAATCAGCACCAGCGTGCCCGGATTGATATCGGTGCTGAACATCCAGCCGTCATCGTCATCGTCGTACATGAAGGGGTACGCCCAATCGAAAAGCCACTCGGCATCCTCTTCTGTCAAATTGATGCAACCGCGGCTCATGGGCGTGCCGAAGTTGCTGTGCCAGTACGTGCCGTGAAAGGCGTAGTCCTCGAAAAAGTACTGGACATTCTTGACCTCTTCCACATGGTAGGCGGTCCCTGTGGCGCGGTTGCCGCCGCGCATGTCCTGCATCGCGATCTTGACCCAGATGCGGTAAGTCCCCGTTACCGTGGGCGAGTCGCCGACCCCGGATGAGATAACGAACACCTTAACCGGCCTGACCCCCTCATAAGCAATTGCCATCTGTTCACTGAGATCGACCTCGACCCAGCGCTCCGTGAGCGTAGGGTAGAGGGCCGGCTCTAGCCTTACACTCATGCCTTCGAGGAGTTCAAGCGCGTTTTCGGATGGAATGCGCAGCACCAGGCCAGGTTCAAGAGTGCTGTAATTCTGTAGGTCGTTCAACCGCGCCAGCGCGCCAGGATTGACTTCGTACAGCTCCGCGATGTCCACGAGTGACTCGCCTCCCTGCACGGTATGAACTGCAAGTCGGGCCCGCCCCGGTTGTATCGCTGGAAAGGGACTCGCGGGTTGCAGGCCGGTCACCGGATCAGCAGGTTGAGCAGCGGGTGCGAGCGCGTGCGGTACCAGCAGTTCCTGACCCAAACTGAGCCACTCCTCGGAAGTGAATCCATTTATGGACATGAGCCTGGTCAGGCTGATTCCATGCTTTCCGGCCAGACGGAACAGAGTGTCTCCTGGCTGGACCGTGTAGAGCTGAAAACGATCGACAATCTCGGCAGTCTCAGGCACATCCTCCCCACCGTCGATCAGCAGCCGCTGGCCGTACCAAACATAGTTGACGTCCGCCAAGTCGTTGAGTTCCTGCAGAATCTCGACCGTCGTCCCATACCGCTTCGCAATCTCGCTCAGCGTTTCACCCGGTTGGACGATGTGCTCTTCAGCGGCCGAGGCGCCGCCGCCACTTGACATAACGGCGACCACGGCCAGAACGAGAGCCGCGGTCCCGCGGGCTAAGGATTTCATATGCCGTCTCATGAGGATGTCCCCAATGCATTGGGCCCGTAGACCTCTGTCAGAACAGCGCTCTGAAGGGGCAAAACGCTTCTCACCGGCGGGCCCCGCAGCGGCGCAAAGAAAACCCGATTCGCTTCTGGTGTTCTTCGCGTCCCTTCGCGGATCGATCAGTCTTGTATTTCACAACATACAGAACACCGCTTAGTAGTTCCCTTAAGTTTATCAACTCAACCTGCGCCTCCTGAAATGCAGTGAAGAATCGCAGATCAGTGCTTTGGACCGTCTCTGATCACCTGTTTCTTTGGCATCGAACTGAATCCAATCATCTCGATCTGTGTCTCCAATTTTCACGCTGATTCCCCCCACCATTCTGGGCGATTACAGCAGAAAAACGGCCCAATAGGACCGCCCCATTCTATGACACCGGTGGCGGCCTGTGCGGCCCGGCACCTGCCCGGCCGGCACGCCTTGCCTTTCCGCAAATGACCCGCCAGCCCGGCTTTTTCCCCTTCCCTGCCCGGCGTGCGATATTCCTACATTTCATGTATAATTTGCATCCGGGGCCACGCTCCAGCACCGCTCGCCGCCCCCGGCGACCGCGCCGTGACTGAATCGGGCGTGCCCTGTAAGACCGCACACGAACTTCTCTTGCCCAGGCAAGCCTGTAGCGAAACATCTCGCCGGCAAAGACGCGGCCCCCTGCGTCCGTCTTCCGCCCATTTCTCGCAGTCCTTCGCATGTCAGCGCCCAGTCCGGTCGTGCTCGAGAAAGGAGACCTCCCATGAGTGTGCAGGCCGTCCCCAGAAACTACAGCCTCTCCGGCGGCCACCAGGACGCCGTCGAACTCGACGATGACCGCATCGTCGAGCGCATGGAAGAAACCTGGTGGAAGCCCAGGCTCTCCCGCCAGCAGATGAGGGAGATCATGCAGCGCCGCGACGGCCCCGCCCTCCGGCACTACGGCCTCTGGTTCTTCCTCCTCGCCGTCAGCGCCTACCTCGCCGTCGTTTCCTGGGGCACCTGGTGGGCAATCCCCGCCTTCCTCATTTACGGAACCATCTACTCCTCCTCCGACGCCAGCTGGCACGAGTGTGGCCACGGCACCCCCTTCCGCACACACTGGCTCAACGAACTCCTCTATCACGTCAGCTCATTCATGACCTTCCGCGAAGCCTACATGTGGCGCTGGAGCCACTCCCGCCACCATACCCACACCTACATCGTCGGCCGCGACCCTGAAATCCAGGTCCAGCGCCCCGCCGACCTGCTCAAAATCGCCATGGACTTCTTCTATATTCGCAGTGGCCCCCCCGAAGTCTGGCGCGTCTTCCGCAACGCTCTGGGCCGGCCCAACTCCGACGTGCTCGACTTCATGCCCGAACGCGAACTGCCCAAGATGTACTGGTCCTCCCGCATCTATTTCGCCATCATCGCCGCCTTCGCCGTCTGGGCCATCGCCATCGGCAGCTTCCTGCCCATGATGTTTGTGCTCCTGCCCCGCTTCTACGGCGGCTGGCTCCATCAGCTGCTCGGCCTCACCCAGCACGCCGGCCTAGGCGAGGACACCTACGACCACCGCGAAAACACCCGCACCGTCTTCGTCAACCCCGTTTTCGCCTACCTCTACATGAACATGCAGTACCACATCGAGCATCACTCAATGCCGATGACCCCCTTCCACGCCCTGCCCAAACTGCATGAAGCCGTCAAGGATCAGATGCCACCGCCCTACAAAAGCCTCTGGGAGTGCTACAGAGAGATGATTCCCGCCCTCATCAAGCAGGCTACCGGCGATCCCGGCTTCCAGATAATGCGCCCCATTCCCAAGGATCCGGAAACCGATACCGCCGAGACGCGTGCCGCCGCCGAGTCCGCCGGCGAGTGGGTCGAGGTCGGCCCGGTCGGGGACCTCGACGAAGAGGACGTAATTCGCTTCGACCACGGCAGCCGCACCCTCGCCGTCTACCGCCTCAGAGGCGACAGATTCTACGCCACCGACGGCCTCTGCACGCACGAATACGCCTATCTCGCCGACGGTCTCGTCATCGACGAAGTCATCGAGTGCCCGCTCCACAACGGTCGCTTCGACATCACCACCGGCCGCGCCCTGCGCGCCCCCGCCTGCGACCACCTCGAGACCTATCCCGTCGAACGCCGCGGTAACTCGCTCTTCGTTCGCGTCGCTTGACGCAGCACAATGCGCATTGACCCCCCGAAAGGACGGCTTCCGACAGGAGTTCTGTCATGAGCGTGCACGCGATTCCCAGAGACTATAGCCTCGCCGGCGGCAACCGCGACGCCGTCGAACTCGACGGCGATCGCATCCAGGGCCGCCTCGAAGAGCAATGGTGGAAGCCCAGGCTGTCCCGCCGGCAGATGAAAGAAATCATGCAGCGCCGCGACGGGCCCGGACTCTGGCACTTCGGCCTCTGGTTCCTGCTCCTCGGCGTCAGCGCCTACCTCGCATTCATCTCCTGGGGCACCTGGTGGGCCATTCCCGCCTTCTTCGTCTACGGCACCATCTATACATCCGCCGACTCCCGCTGGCACGAGAGCGGCCACGGCACGCCCTTCCGTACCCGCTGGCTCAACGAATTCGTCTACGCCGTCGCCTCCTTCCTCGGCATCCGCGAGGCCTACATGTGGCGCTGGAGCCACTCCCGCCACCACACCCACACCTACTTCGTCGGCCGCGACCCCGAGATCCAGGTGCAGCGCCCTGCCGACCTTGTCAAGCTCCTCATGGACTTCTTCTACCTGCGCAGCGGCCCGCCCGAAGTCTGGCGCCTCATCCGCAACGCCTGCGGCCGCCCCAACGCCGACGTACGCGACTTCGTGCCCAAGCGCGATCTGCATAAAATGTACTGGTCCAGCCGCGTCCACGTCGCCATCTACGCCGCCTTCATCTTCTGGTCCATCGCCATCGGCAGCATCCTGCCCATGATGTTCGTACTCCTCCCCCGCTTCTACGGCGGCTGGCTCCAGCAGCTTCTCAGCCTCCCCCAGCACGCCGGCCTCGGCGAGGACACCTACGACCACCGCCAGAACACCCGCACCATCTACGTCAATCCCGTTTTCGCCTTCCTCTATGTCAACATGCAGTACCACCTTGAGCATCACGCCATGCCCATGACCCCCTTCCACGC
>VYDA01000246.1 GCA_009843665.1 Caldilineaceae bacterium SB0675_bin_29
GATAGAGGAAGCCCCGGTCGGCGCCTGTGGCGTAGCCTGCCAGGGTCATGCCCTCGATCACGGCGAAGGGGTCATGGTCCATCAGCGCCCGGTCCTTGAAGCAGCCCGGTTCGCCTTCATCGGCGTTGCAGACGATGCTTTTGGGCGCGCGCGGCGCCTCGCGCACGAACTGCCACTTCATGCCGGTGGGGAATCCGGCGCCGCCGCGGCCCGCCAACTTTGACTCCTTCAGCACGTCGATCACACCGGTCGGGTTCTGCTTCTCCACAGCCTGGGTCAAGGCGTCGTAGCCGCCACTGCGCCGGTAGCCGTCCAGGCTGTCCCGCTCCGGTTGGCGGATCTCGGCGAAGACGCACTCTTCACGCCCTCCCGGATTCGGCACCGGCATGGGGGAGGAGATTCGCCGTTGCAGCGTGTGAAGCGGCGGGCTTACCACGAAGGTTTCGTGGCCGATCAGAAGCGGGACGGGGTCGTCGCAACGGCCCGAGCAGGGCATTTCCTCGGCACCGTCGAGGCTTTCCACAATCTCCAACGCGCCGCGCTGGCGGCAGACGGGTCCTGTGCAGACGCGCGGTCGTTGCAGTCCGCCATCTTCACGTGCAAAGTGGTGATAGAAGGTGACCGTGCCGTACAGGTCGGCCAGGGGGATGCGCAGCTCCTTGCCGATTGCTTCGATCGCCGCGGGTGAAATGAATCCGTCACGATTGTGAAAGGCATGGAGGATGGGAAGGAGCGGGCCGGGCTCGTTTCGATATCTGTTAATGAGGGCCAGGTCGGAATCCGGGACGACAATATTCTCGGTAAACCCGCCCGATCTCTGCTCTTGTCTGGTCATAGCCTTTTGCGCTGAATCACGTCATCGATCACATGTAAAGTGCGTTAAATTCTACCAGTTCATCCTCGTTATCCCAACTGCTATGCGCTATCGCCCCCTGGCAAACGTCCTCAGATACTTTCGTCGGGACACACCACGAAGTGCGCCCACAATTGTCGCCTCGATCCGACTCAAAATGGCTACTGCGGCTATGTTCGAAATTGATTCAAATGTCCTGAGGGAGTGCGGCAAAGTCGAGGCGGGGCGAGCGCGCGGCGCGGCTCTTGCGAGACCGGCGCGTTTACTCACTATCTGCTATTTCTTCATCGGCGTACATGTCGAGGATTTTCTCTATCTCCGGGTCCAATTCCGGCCAGCCGGAGGCCGCGGGGACGTGGCCGGAGGCAGGGGCAGACTGCAGTTCGCGGCGCTGGAGTTCGACAGCGCTGGAAAAGAGGAGGCGAAGAGAAGGGAGCAGGGCGCGGGCTTCCTGTGGGGAAAGGTTTTTCAGGTCGGCGGTATCCAGGGCGGCGGCGGAGTCCTCGATGATTTTCTCCAGGCGGCGCAGGCGTCGTTCGCGGGCTTCGGCTTCACGGGCGGCCTCGAAAGCAGCCTTTTCTTCGCGGGTGGCCTGATCGTAGGCAAGGGCGCGTTCTACCCAGTTCCATTTGTTGTACCGATTGCTAGCAGTCTTAGAAGGGTTACCCTTGCTGTCCGCCCAAGCGCGATAGGCAGCCGTGAGGGAGCGGGAAGGCCCTAAGTTGAGGTAGATATGGAAGCGGTCGTACCATTCGGGCGGTTCATCGGGTTGTTGTTCCCAGGGTTTGGGAGAAGCAGTTTCTGTCATGTCTTAATCATAGCACAAATGAACGAGTTTGGCAAGGGGGAGTCGTGATAAGTAGTGGTAAGTAGTGGTAAGTCGAGGGGTTTTCCTTTTTTTGGCAATGAGTAGATTGGGGCTTTGTCCAAAGCAAGACACACTGAAACGATGAAATCGCAGAGGTTGAACTGGCCCTTGATCAACCACCTCCGGCAGATAGCCTTTCCCAAATGTAAACTATGGAAATACCTATGCACCAACCTATCGCCAGAAATTTCCAGTTTTGTTCAATTTGGGTAGGGATGCTGAACTTAGTTTTTCTTAACACAAAGATGATTGTTGACCCAGCAATCAGGCAGATCAGATAGGCGGTGAGTGTCATCGAAGTCGGTTGCCTTCCGAAAAACGGTAAGAACGGAAGGAGTGCAACAAAAGTTGCTCCCAGTGAGGGAAGCACATACCTACCTATTGCCTTCTTTTTTTCTTGGAGTTTGCATGGGTGACCACACAATCATCTTTCCTCACTGTCTCCAAAGGGAAACGAGCAGAGGAATTACGCGAAATTCATAGATTTGCGGCGGCGTACTTTCGCCATCGTATAATCTGTTTTCAAGCGAATTGGCTTCTCAAGGTGAAGGCAATCTCCTCTTGATTTCAGAGGCACCAGGATCCGGCGGCGGGCGCCCACAAGGGGCGCCCCTACGTTGGGTCGCCCGGATTCTACAGTCTCAACGCAGTTGTGAACTCTACAGACGGCGGGGATTCCCGCTACCGATAGTATAGCACGAATCAGACGGTTTTTTTGGGCTTTTTTAGGGAGGCGCAATACACGTTGGGGAAGGAGCTATGTGGCAGGGAATCTATGCCCTCAGGGGCAGGAATTGTTCAGCGGCTTTCGGAGAGGCACCGGGCAGGCACAAGGCCTGCCCCTACCGGAGTAAGAGGTGTGTGTTGGCGAAGAGGGCTTGTACGGGGGTGCCAGGGCAGGCACAAGGCCTGCCCCTTCGGGAGAATGAGTTGTGGGACGGAGATGCGGGCTTGTGCGGGCGGTCCTGGGCAGGCACAAGGCCTGCCCCTACCGGAGGTTGAGGTGTAGGATGGGGAGGAGGGCATGTGCGGGGGTGCCCGGGCAGGCACAAGGCCTGCCCCTACCGGAGGTTGAGGTGCAAGATGGGGAAGAGGGCTTGTAAGGGAGTAGGAGGGCAGGCACAAGGCCTGCCCCTACCGGCATAGGGTGAGCATTGGTGAGGGGTCGCTGTGGTATACTTGCGTGGATGATTCAGACAGCCTATTCGCAGTTCGCCGAGACTATATTGTCTACCAGACCGCTTGTGCGGAAGGGCGCGATCGGCCTGATTCTGGCTGCCGGGGCTTTGTTTATCGCCCTCCTCATCGGCATCGCCGGGCCGCTTATCGCACTCGTTCTGGCGGCGGCGATTGTCGGCGGCACACTCATCCTTATGGATACGCACTGGGGCTATGTGGCCCTGATTGGCGTTGTCTTCGTCCTGCCCTTCGCCAGCCTCCCGTTTCGACTCGGCTTTAAGCCGACCTTCCTCGATGCTGCGCTCGGCGCTCTTGTCTTCGTCTGGGCCCTGAAACTGGTCGCGGGCGGGCCGGGATTTTCCTTTGCCCACTCCGCTCGCAGGGCAAAACTTTCGCAGGCCAGGGAGTTTCTGATCTCCCCAATAGGGCTGCTGATTGGGCTGTTCATGCTGATGGCAGTCTTCAGCTTTATTTACGGCATGTCCCACAGCCGGCCTACGACCACTATCATCCGCCGCTTTGGTGAAATCCTGCTCGGTATCGGTCTCTTTTTTGTCGTCATCAACACAGTGCGCACGCAGAGAGAGCTGGCGTGGGTTACGCGCTGGCTGTTCCTGGCGGCGTGGGCGTGCGCCTCGATCGCGGTGGTGTTCTACGTAGTTCCCGAAGCCTGGACTGTCCGGGTTCTGAATGCGCTGGCACGGTTCGACTATCCGGGCGGTTTCGGCGCGCTGCGCTGGATCGAAGACGACCCCGACGGCACGATGCGGGCGATTGGAACGGCGGTTGATCCGAATGTTCTGGGGGGCATGATGATCCTGGCGGCGGCGATGGTCGGGCCGCAGCTCATCTCGCCGCAACCGCTCTTCCCCAGATGGCTGAGCACTCTGATCTTCGGAACGATCGTCCTGGCGCTCTACTGGACATTCAGCCGCTCCGCCTTGTTTGGCATGGTTGCGGCGCTGGCCGTGCCCGCGGTGCTCAAGTACCGGCGTCTCCTGCCAATCGGCATCGTGATGGGTCTGCTGCTGTTTCTGTTGCCGGCCACGCAGGACTATGTCGCCCGGCTGCTGGAGGGGCTGGCCGGCGAGGATGTGGCCACGCAGATGCGCTTCGGCGAGTACAAAGACGCCCTGATTCTGATTGGGCGCTACCCTCTGTTCGGTGTCGGGTTTTCCGGCGTGCCCGACATTGACATCTATCTCGGTGTCAGCATGTTTTATCTGACCGTCGCCGAAAACATGGGCATCATAGGCCTCCTGATCTTTCTCGCGGTCATGACGGGGTTTTTCGGCATGTTTGCGGCCGTCTGGCGCGCCGGTGTTGCGCTCGAGCGAGAGCCACTGCTGCTCGGTTTCGGCGGCGCCATCCTGGGCGCCCTCGTCAGCGGATTTGCCGATCACTATTGGTTCAATCTAACCTATCCGCATATGACCGTTCTGTTCTGGATGTTTATCGGTCTGGCCGTGGCGACAATTCTGATTGAGAGAGAAGGCGCCCAAATGCGAGGAGAGAGGGTGGAGAAGAGAGGAGAGAGAAAAACTTTCTCTCTGAGACATGAGCGCCATCTGGCAAGGACTTAGCAGTCACGAAAATTGTATGAAAGAGTCAACAAAAGGTCTGCACAGCGAATTGAATGAGATGGGCAAGGTCCGTGTCGATCCGGTACCGGTTGGGCAGCACGGCTCGACGGCCGGATCAACAAGCTTTTCGGTGGACCTTCATCCTCTGCCCGCTGCGGTAGACGGCAAGGGTCCCGGTCAGCTTACGCGCGGGCGGCGGCCGGCCTGGTTGCGTGTACGTTCGGCCGATACGCCCAAGTTCCGCGAGCTCAAACAGCTGTTTCGGGGCAAGAGCCTGAACACCGTCTGCGAAGAGGCGATGTGTCCCAACATCGGCGAATGCTGGGGCCGGGGAACGGCTACTTTCCTGCTGATGGGGGACACCTGCACGCGCTCCTGTGGCTTCTGCAAGATTAAGACCGGCCGCCCCGGCCTTCTCGACCCGGACGAGCCGCGGCGCATCGGTGAGAGCGTGCAGAGCATGAATCTGCAGCACGCCGTGCTGACGAGCGTCAACCGCGACGAGCAGCCGGACGGCGGCGCCTGGGTCTTCGCCGAGAGCATACACTGGATCCGCCGCCTGCAGCCGGGGTGCACGGTGGAGGTCCTGATTCCCGACTTCAAGGGAGACTGGGCGGCGCTGCAGACGGTCATGGACGCCAAGCCGGAGATCCTCAACCACAATACCGAGACCGTCGAACGCCTCTACAGTACTGTACGCCCCCAGGCCCGTTACCACCGCTCCCTCGAACTGCTGCAGCGGGCCAAGCGCGTCGACCCGCAGGCCTTGACGAAGTCGGGGATCATGATCGGGCTGGGCGAGACCTGGGAAGAGATCCTGGTGGTGATGGACGACCTGCGGGCGCACGACGTCGATATCATGACGATCGGCCAGTACCTGCAGCCGAGCCGGTTTCACCTGCCGATCGTGGGCTACTATACCCCCGAACAGTTCGACCGCCTGCGCGAGGAGGGTGAGCGGCGAGGGTTCCGCTGGATGGAATGCGGACCGCTCGTGCGCAGCAGCTACCACGCCGACGGCCAGGCGCATCTGAGCCCGCGGAACAGCAGTAGTCAGTAGTCAGTGGTCAGTAGTCAGTGGATGGTTGGCTCACTTGGTGTCGGGAGTCAAATTGGGCTGGTTGATGCAGGCGAACCTGGTTCGTGCTGCTCTGGCTGTAAACCGAGCCGCTCTCGAGAGACGGCGATGTACTCCGGGGAGATTTCGTAGCCGACCCAGTTGCGGCCGGCATCCTGTGCGGCCACGGCGGTTGTACCACTGCCCATGAACGGGTCCAACACGACGTCGTTTGAGTAGGTGTAGAGTTGGATGCAGCGGGCCGGCAGCTCCACCGGGAATGGCGCCGGGTGGTTCACTTTCTTAG
>VYDA01000121.1 GCA_009843665.1 Caldilineaceae bacterium SB0675_bin_29
GTTCAGGGTTCTGGTGTCAGCGGTTGTGGCCATGTGGCATCAATGTTCCCATTCGATGCGCCAGCGGCGGAGCTGGAAGACGGTGGCGCCGAGCAGCATTACGAAGATGATCAGGGAGACGGCGGCGCCGTAGCCGAGGTTGAGGGCGCGGAAGCCGAGCTCGTAGGTGTAGAGGGCGAGTGTGCGTGTGCTGAAGCCGGGGCCGGGGATGAGGAAGAAAGCCTCGAACATCTGGACGGTGCCGATGACGCTGACGACCATCTGGTAGACGAGTACGGGTCGGATCAGCGGCAGGGTGATGCGGAAGAAGGACTGCCAGAAGCCAGCGCCGTCGAGGCGGGCGGCTTCGAAGAGGCTTTCGGGTACGTCGTTGATGCCGGCGAGAAAGAGGACGATGCCGGTGCCGAGGTGGGCCCAGATGACGACAACGGTGATGGCCCAGAGGGCCTGTTGCGGGCTGGCGAGGAAGGGCTGCTCGGGCAGGCCGACGCTGTTGAGCAGGGTGTTGAAGGCGCCGCCGGTGGGGCGATAGAGCCAGCGCCAGAGGTAGATGGAGACGACCAGCGGCGTGATGACGGGCAGGTAGTAGACGGAGAGGTAGAAGTTCTGCCACTTGCCGATGACCTGGCTCAGGGCCAAGGCGAAGAGGAGGGCGATGGTGAGGCCGAGGCTGATCTCGACCACTGAGAAGAGGACCGTTTTTTCCAAGGCTTGCCAGAAGTACTGGTCGGTGAAGGCCTTGGTGAAGTTGCGCAGGCCGACGAACTTGGGATTGGTGATGAAGTCCCAGTTCTGGAAGGCGAGCCAGATGCCGGTGCCGAAGGGGATGATGAAGATGATTGTGTAGAAGATGAGGATGGCAGCGGAATAGATGAGTGCGAAGGGGCTGGCGCGGCGGAAGCGGCGCCAGACGCTGTCACGGCGGGCGACGGGCATGTGCGGCAACGTTTGACCACCGGAGACGGGGTGGTCCTGCAACGTAGTCATACTTCTGTTTCCGCTGGTTGGCGGGCGCCGCGTACATGGGTACGCGGCGCCCTCTCAGACTGTTGTTCTGTGAGGTCAGGCTGCGAGACGTTCTCGGGCCTGGTCTTCCTGTTCCTGCAGGTAGGCGTCCATGTTGGACAGCGCTTCCTGGATGCTGATTTCCTGGCGCATGGCGCGGTCGAACTCGGCTCTGGCCGGGCCTTGCTGGGCGACGTGGTCCTGGGGATAGCGTGCGTAGGGCCACATGCCCTCGGCTACGCGCTTGGAGACGAGGCCGTACTTGACGTCGCCGATGCCGGGATCGTTGTATACGCCCTTGGAGGGGACAACGCCGGAGTAGAAGTCGAGGGCCTGGAGGAGGGCGGCGTTGCTGACGATCAGGAGGGCAAAGTCGATGGCGGCGTCGAGTTTGGCGGCGTCCTCGGCGAGGCGCTTGGAAAGGCCATAGCCGGCGACATGCTGCGGGTAGAGAACATATTCGACGGCGTTTGCGAGGGGGGGCGTGACGATGTTGTCGGCGGGCACGTCGGCTACGTCGGTCATGACGCTCATGGTCCAGGCGCCGTTGCCCCAGATAGAGACGAGCTGCTGTGTGCAGGCCTCGTATTCGTTGGTGAAGAGCTCGAAGTCGACGGTATTGTGGACCCAGTAGATGTCGTGCAGGATCTGGGAGGCGGCGGCGCCTACTTCGCTGTCGTGGGACCAGACGCCGGTCTCCTTGTCGAAGAAGTCCCCGCCGAGCTGCCAGATCAGGGTCCAGAGAAGCTGATACTGGGAGCTGGAAATCGAGTAACCTGAGCGGGTGACTTTGCCCTCATCGTTCTTCTGGGTCATGGCGATGCCGGCATCGACCACGTCTTCGTAGGTGCCGAAGTTGAGGTAGTCGACGCCTGCTTCGGCACAGTGGTCCATGTTGACGGTCATGGCGGCGCCGCGGATGCCGGCGAGCCAGGGCAGGTAGTAGACCTTGTTGCCGGGCACTTCGACGGCCTGGAAGGCGGCCGGCCACATCTTTTCTTCGAGCTCGGCAGCGCCGCCGGCGACGTCGGTGATGTCGAGGAAGACGCGGGTGATGTCGGTGGCGACGACCCAGTCGGTGTACATCATCATGACGTCGCCCTCGGTGCCGGAGGCGATGGAGGGCAGCATCTTGTTGAGCAGGTCACCGTAGCCGATGGCCTGGAGGTCGACGTTGACGTTTTCGTGGTCTTTTTCAAATTCGGGCTGGACCCATCCCATGATGCGGTTGGCGCCGTCCCAGTCCTGGTACCAGACGACGAGGGCGATGGGTTCTTCCATTGCATCGGCAGACCCTGCGTCCATCTCGGTTGCTACGGGGGCGCAGGCGGCGAGCATAGCAGCGGCGCCGATGCCGGCGCTCACTTTGAGAAACTGGCGACGACTTGTCGTGTGCATCTTGTCCTCCTGGAAGGGTGAATTGGAAGTCAATGGGTAGTGGGATTATATGGTGGCTATCAGTGCAGGGACTGCTTCTCCAGAATGAGGTGGGGGCGCGACGGGCAGTATAGCATTAAGCAGGGATCTGTCAAACCGCTCTTGTTAAGAATTGTCCGGGCGTGCAACCCAAATCAGGGGTGGGAACAGTCTGGCGGCTCTTGGATAGACGCAGAGGAGGCGCCTGGCCGGGCATTATCGCGGGTTGCGTCAGCTGGAGGGGATGCGAGAGCAGGCACAGGGCCGGCACCTACGGGGATATAATGGGACTGGCGCGACGTGGACTGGCGAAACTCTTTCGATTCGACACCTGTCACCTATGTCGGCACCAGATCGACAAGGCATGCTGTCGCCCCGGGGGCGTTGCGGGGGCGAAGCCCGGAACTGCAGTGATTAGTGGTCAGCGACAGGGCTACTTCTGATTCAGAGCTGATCGCGAGATGGCTGGGGTACCGCTGCTACCGGAGGCATGGGAAAGTTCGCCCACATTTGGGATGCATCCCGCGGCTACCTTGCGTTCGCAATGAAGAGGGTTCCGTTGTAGACTTCAGCCGGAAGCCCGCTCGCAGAGGCTGGCGTTGATGATTACATGGAGGTGCCACCATGGGAAACGGAACGAGAAGACAGTTCATTGGGCCGCGGAGCGTTTTTCTTTCCGTCGCCCTCTTGATGGTTGTCGCCGCTTTCGCCCTTTTTGAGAACATCGAACTGAGTGCTCAAGGCGGGTCTTTGACTGCGCCGAGTCTGAGCGCGACTGCGAAAGAGGGAGGCGTTATCGATTTGAGCTGGACGTCGGTTTCCGGCGCTGTGAAGTATGAGCTATTGGCGTGGGTCGATGGGGGCAGCAGTTGGGAATCGGTGAGCGACGAGGCCCTGACAGGCACGGCATACAGCCATAGCGGCCTTACTGCCGGCACGACTTATTTTTATACCGTGCGCGCAGTGGCGGCTGACGACTCAAACAGCTCGTGGTCAGGATTTGCGAGCGCGACCGCAATCGGCGGCCCACCGCCGCCCGGGTCAACATCTACGCCAACGTCAACGACAACGCCTACGCCAACGCCTACGCAGCAGGGCTATGTGCCGCCACCGCCAGCGAGCAATGC
Organism: Caldilineaceae bacterium SB0675_bin_29; assembly: GCA_009843665.1. GTDB lineage: Bacteria > Chloroflexota > Anaerolineae > Caldilineales > Caldilineaceae > Bin5. The sequence continues at coordinate 3,549 of VYDA01000121.1, forward strand.
CCCACCACCAGGGAGTGAAGCGGAGCAGCCAAGGGATGGGTCGGTACTGCCACCTGACACGTCTGATCCGAATGAGGAGGGCGGGGAAGATCCGCCGGAGTCGAGGTCGGTTGCCACGGCAACGTCTACGTCAACATCTACGTCTACATCTACAACTACAGCAACGCCTACCGCAACCGCGGCGGCGTTGATTGTACCGGCGCTGACGGCGGAGGCGACGGAGCGGGGTGTGGTGCTGAGTTGGGAGGCGGCGGCAGGGGCAGTGCGCTACGAGCTCGCGGCTTATTGGGACGCGGGGACCGGTTGGCAGGGGATAGGCGGGAACAGTCTGACCGGCACGACGTACACGCATGCGGATGTTACGCCCGGGAGGACGTACTATTTCTCGTATACACAGCTAAGTACTATTATTCGATCCAGGCGGTGAACGCGGTGGGGGAGACGAGCGGCTGGCAGTTGGACTATCCCACTGCGGTCGCGCTGGCGGCAGCCGCGACTGAAACGCCGACCGCAACTCCGACGCCGGGCGGCGCGACGTCAACGCCGACACCGACCGCGACTGCGTCGGCGCTGTCAGTGCCGGCACTGGCGGCGCAGGCCACCGCAGGCGGGGTGGTGCTGAGCTGGGGAGCGGTGCCGAGCGCGGTGCGTTACGAGCTCATGACGTTGTGGGGCGTGGGGAGCGGCTGGAGCGGCTGGCAGCCGATAGGCGGAGACAATCTGACCGGTACAGCGTACACGCATACGGGGGTAGTGGCCGGGAGGACGTACTATTATTCGATTCGCGCGGTGAATGCGGAGGGTGAGACGAGCGGCTGGCTGACGGACTATCCCACGGCAACAGCGCAGTGAACAGGCAGGGGGCGATGAAAGGCTGGCTGGAGGAGAATTTCTTTGCCAGCGCGCGTGCGGCCGTCTATGCGACGGGCACGGTCATGCCGGCAGCCATGGTGAAGTGGCGCGCTTATGGCGCTCTTGATTTGAGTGACGGCCGTGCGAGGGCAGGCGCAAGGGTAGCCCCAACCGGAGGTTGCGTGGGTGAAGGAGAGGTTGACTCGTAAGGGAGGAGGGCAGGCACAAGGCCTGCCCCTACCGGCGGGTTGAGGGGGTTAAGGGAAGGGTGACGCGTAAGGGAGGAGGGCAGGCACAAGGCCTGCCTTTTCTCGTTCGGCCCGGCTTTGAAGTCGGGCGCAGATGCTGATAGAATTGCGCTAAGTGCTTGGGAAAGTTTTCGGCGTAGTAAACCGGTTTACCTCCCCTGCGTGGAAAGAGCAGATGAATCTCAGGCGGCTCAGCGCGGTATCGTTCGGCCATATGGCGATCGATATTCTGAATGCTTCGATCGCGATGATTCTGGCCGTTCTGGCGGTGGATTTCAATATGTCGAACGCCCAGATTGCGTTGGGCGGGATGGCCTATGCGTTGATGGGGTCGCTGACGCAGCCGTTTTTCGGTGTGCTGGCCGACCGTCTCGGCGGGCGCTGGCTGGGAGCGGTGGGGCTGCTGTGGACGGCGGTCTTCTACTATGCGGCCACTTTTGCGCAGGATTACTTTACGCTGATCACGCTGATGACGATTGCCTCGCTGGGGAGTGGCGCGTTCCATCCGCAGGGCGCGATGAACGCGGGCGCGGCGGGGGGACCCAAGGCGACGACGGGGACCTCTGTCTTTTTCCTTCTGGGGCAGTTGGGGCTGGCGCTGGGGCCGATGATCGCGGGCGTGTTGTTGGAAGAGATCTGGATGCTGGGCCCGCGCATCATGGCGGTTGCGACGCTTCCGTTCGTGGTGTGGTTGGCAGTTGGGCTGCGCAAGCCGCTGGTGCGCGTCGAGGAGGAGCCGCCGAAGCCGCGGCCGGCAACGCTCGAGGAGCGGCGGCGGCTGCAACAACGGGTTTCGCGCGCTCGCGCAGCGTCGAACAGTGTTGCGCAGCCCAGCAGGCGCTGGGTGGCGCTGGTGGCCTTCGCGGTGCTGGTGGCGTTGCGGGCCTCAGTTCACCAGATATTTTATGGGATGTTGCCCAAATACTTCGCGGACCTGGGGTTTACGCCGACGCAGTTCGGGTTCATGGTCGGCGTGCCGAGTGTGGCGATCGCTTTGGGCTCGATGGCCGGTGGTGTTTTAGGCGACCGTTATGATCAGCCGAAGATTCTGCTGTGGTCGCTGCTGGCGGCGACGCCTTTCTCCTGGATGATGCTGGATATCGTGGATGGAT
>VYDA01000582.1 GCA_009843665.1 Caldilineaceae bacterium SB0675_bin_29
ATCTTTCGACGCTTCGAAACAAGGCCGGGAGTTGGTTGTCGTCCAGAGGAGGCGGGGATACTATTTTGACAAGGGCAAACAACCATGGTTTCAAGAGGCTGTGAGGGATAGGAGGCTGCATCGGTGGAGCTCGCCAGGGTTGTGTTGGCATTCTCTGGTCGCCATTCGGTCCGCTTAAGCAGAATAAAACGACGGTGGAGAAGGGAAGATGACAGTCCTCAAACTCTGTGGAACGACAAGCGCAGTGGATGCGCGGCTGGGGCGAGGGGCAGACTTCTGCGGCATTCTCATAGGCGTGGAATGGTCGGAGCGAAGTCTGACGCTGGAAGAGGCCAGGGAAGTTGCGAGGGCGTCGCGCGTCAAGAATGTGATTTTGCTTTGCAATCCTAGCGCGGAGTTTGCGTCCGAGGTCGCAACTGCTCTCCACCCTCATGCATTGCAGCTCCTATGCCACGAAGAACCGTCGCTTGTTAAGGAATTGAAGAGTTCCCTGTCCTGTGAGATCTGGAAAGCGGTACACCTTACCGGCCTGGACGGGCAGGCAACGCCTGAGGAGTATGTCGAAGCAGGCGCCGACGCGCTCGTCATAGATTCAGTTGACTCTAGTGAGGGTTTCGAAAGGCTGGGGGGAACCGGGAAAGTTGGCGACTGGGCGGCGGTGGCAGCCCTCAAAGAAGAGATCGACATCCCAATCTTTTTGGCTGGCGGCATAAACCCGGATAACGTAGCCGACGCCGTCAAAACCGTACAGCCTCACGGAATCGACCTTTGCAGCGGCGTGGAGGCGCGGCGAGGTCGCCGGGATCCCGACAAAGTGACAGCGCTGATGCTCAGATTTCGAGAAGCTGTCGCAGAGGTCTCTGATCCGCCTGTTTCGGAGTCAGGTTAATCGAAGGAGGCGAAGAAGCAGATGGTCAACTCTGTCTTTGCAGTTCAAAGCCTTCTCCTGCGGTCCGCCGCGACAGACTAGGGCGACCTGCCAGGTCAGGAAAAGTAGGGCTGGGGACGTTCTGCACTTGAGCCAGGAGTTGCTCCGCAATTGTTTGTATCCCGCGCCGGCTCGTAATCAAGGCCTGGTGCCGCAGAGTCCACACCGCCTTGTTACTAGCGAAGGGCATGCGGGAACTGAATGTCGGCAGTATCATAAGGTCGAAAGGGCTCCAAAGCGATACGAACGGGATGCTTGTGAGGTTTTCGGCGTCAGAATTCAGATCGAGAAGGAACTCGCTATTGGGTCGTAGCTGAAGGGCGGCGGGAAGGCTACTGGCGTAAGCCATCAAAGTACCGTGATGGGGAGCGGCAACCGTCAACAGACGATTGGTTCGGGCCATTCCTCCCATCCGCTGAATATAGTAGCGCGCTACGATGCCGCCTAGGCTGAAGCCGACGAAGTCGATCTTCTGGTAAGACAGGAAGCTCCTATCAATGAATTCTGCCAGCTGTTGAGCAAGCGTCTCCATCGGGACACTGCAATCACTGGGGGCTAACGTGACCGCATGAGGCTCCAACCCAAGTTCGGACAGGTATGCAGCAAGGGGATTGAAGACCGATGCTTCGTCCTTGTAGCCATGAACCAGAACAGTTCGGTTGCGCCTTGTCTGCCCTAGAGGAGAAACTGGGGGCAACGGAACCGTCCCTTCGATGCTTTGACCTGCGGGAGGCAACTCCCAGACAGACTGGGCGGCTTCCTGGTACTGTTGCCAAAGGCGGTTGCGAATCGTCGACATATCTTCTCCTGCTCACATGGAGCTTGTCTGTCGGGCCTGAAATTTTACTCTATCATAGTCATTCAAGAAGCTGAAACAGTGTTTTCCACTGCAATATCGAGGGAGAAGGTCTTTAGCATTTCCACCCTATAGGTTAGAATACGATCCAGGCATTTAACATGCAAGAACCGCTGCTACTCGCCGAGAGAGGGTCCTGAGCGCAATCCTGTGTAGGGCGTCGCCTCGGCGTCATCGTGGCATACAACGGCCGTACCATTGGGAGGAAAAAATGAGACCTGAACTGAACGCCGGCTCCCCTGCTCCGACTTTTGAGGCCAAGACTGACAGCGGCGACACAGTTAATCTGGCTGACTATCGGGGACAGAAAGTCGTGCTCTACTTCTACCCCAAGGACGATACCCCAGGCTGTACCACCCAGTCCTGCGGATTCCGTGACATTCATGCAGATTTTGAGGAGAAAAATGCCGTCGTCTTCGGCATTAGCCCCGACGGCCAGGAGAGCCACGAGAAGTTCCGGTCCAAGTTCGACCTACCATTCACTTTGCTCGTGGATGAAGACCACTCGATCGCCGAGGCCTACGGCGTATGGGGCGAACGTACGATGTACGGTCGCACCTTCATGGGCATCCACCGCAGTCATTTTGTAATCGACGAAATTGGTAACTTGATCGAGGTTTCCTACAACGTGGCTCCTGCTGATAGCCCCACTGGCGCGCTGGCAGCCATAGGATAGAGGTGTAAGGGATGAATGCTCAGCGGGGAGTCTACTGGCGCGAGTCCGGGTAAGGCGCCGGCGCTAGGGCGTTCCTCCCCTCCAGCGCATCGCGGGCGACGGGATGCTACGGAATCCCTCCGCTGACATAAGCCCGCCATAGTCCGAACGCAAAATATACAGCGACTACGATCACCAACAAAGTAAGGATCGTATTCCACTGGCCGCGGATTCGTTTGAATTCTGACCAGACCGTTTTGGGCTTTATCAGGATGATTAGAACGAGCAGGAGAACAACCAGAAGGAGTCGTCGGATGGTCACAGGAGATCGGTCTCGCTAGGATCCGGTTATGGATAATACATGGGTCTTAGAACAACTGACTGCACCTCCGACACGTGCCGCCCTCTGGCTGACGTTGAGCTTCTTGTTGGCCGGCACTTCAACCTTTCTTACCCGTCTGGTTGCCCCGGAACTGGAACGGTTCGTGCGAATTGTGCGATGGGTCCAGGTCCCGTACTTTGGGCTGATTCTGGGGGGACTGTCCCCCCGTCTAATGGGGCTCACACTCTTGGGGTGGGATTCACGATACACATTAGGCCTTATCGTTCTTGTGTGTCTGCTGGTCCTATTGGTTCTGATTCGCATTCGATTACATACTGAACCAGACCAGATTGACGGTATCTCGCTGACAGGCCAGACCTTGAGCCCTTCGCTGATCGAGAGCTGCGCTCAGGAGTTTCACTGGTGCTTTCTGCGAGGGGCAGTGTGGGAACTTCTGTACATCAGTCTGTCTACTACGCTTTCTCCCCAATATTGGGCTGTTTGGATCGCCGCCGCGATTTCACTGCCAGGAATCTATGTACAGCCTTCGCCTCTTTCGGAGCGCTTATTGACGGCACTCGTTCTGGCAGCAACCTCCAGCCTATTCCTCGTCACCCATAGCTTTTGGCTCTGCTGCTTTCTTCATATGGGCATTCGAGTGATTCTTCTGTGGAACGAACCCGCTCGGCAGGAGGCCGTCTGATCTGGCTCCTTGGAGAGTGAAGGCTGAACGCAGCCTTCAGAGGAACAACCCCACCACAAGCATCAGCGCAAACAGTGCCACCGATACGATTAGTAGCTGCTTCAAGTCGGAGAAGACTCGACCGTATTCCACGTGCCAGTCGGCTTGACCTTTGCTGGCCTGACCTGGCGCCGACCGGCCGGAAGGTTCCGATGCACTAGGCTCGTTCTGAGCGCGAGTCGCAGGTATTGGAACATCCTCTTGCCCCCTATTCGCGCGCAGTTCGCTGAAGCTGCGGGGATTGGCCTTGCTTGGGCTGTGGCGGCGTCTTCGACTGCGTCGTGCCATTTTCTAGTCCTTCATGATCCTGGTTCGGTCAAGACTATGTCCAAATCGCAATTATACCGAATCCGAATCTCATTGCCTAAATTCATGGGTAGAATGCGGGGCCGCGAGTGCGCCGACGACCTGAAAAGGACTGTACCGCTGCGTGCAGGGCTCCCCGACGATTGAAACATAGCTACAGGGAGAAGTAAACGATCTTCGGGGTCTTTTGGCGAGCGGCCAGGACCCCGACGTAGCCTGCAGGCAGAGTCAGTGTGTGTACGTGAAAGCCTCGTCTGTAGAGAGAATCGTCTGAAGTGGAATAGGGCTGCAAGAAATAGGTCATGCCATCGACTTCATACCGCCCTGGCAACATTTGCAGACCCCTACCTTCAGCTTTGGCGACTGCTTCGCGGCGAGTCCAGGCTTGGATGAACGCAAGACTGCCTGTAGAGGTAGCCGATCTCGTGAAGCGAACAGCTTCTTGCGTGGGCGACTCTAAGAAATCGGTTCCGCCCAGTACCTTGAGATTTCTTAACCTCTCGATGTCGATGCCCAGCGGGTCCCTCACCCCGACCGCAAGGGCCACCATCTCTCCTGAATGTGAAAGGCTGAACTGCAAGTCAGAAAAGAGTTCAGGTGAGAGAATGGGCTTGCCGTGTGCGTTGTAGACAAACCTGACCTCCTCAGGTGAGCGGCCAAGATATTTCCCGAGGATCCGTCGGAGCAAGCCCCGGCGGACGATGAAGCGTCGGGCCGGCCGGGCTGAGGAATAGCGCCTGACTCTCCGCCACTCCTCATCTGACAGCGTATGTTCCTGCCGGGAAAGGTCCAGCAGGTCCACTACCTGGCTGAAAGTCCAGACGTGCAGGACAGCCTCATCCAATAGGGGCCTGCACTTTTCTGACTCGCTCACGAATACATGCTCGGCGCCATCTACGGAACTGCGCGGCGACCTTTCCACAAGGGTCCTCCATAGCGCCAGTGCCACCACAACGACTGGGCTGCGATGCCGGTCATCAGAATCACCGAAATGGGGAGTAGAAACGCATCACCGGCCCGTTGGCCCGTCCGCCAGGCCGACATGCCCCGGATAAAGACACCAGAGCAGACGAGCAACGCCGCCCAGTACGGATGCCACGGTACTTGGCCGCCTGCGAACCCAAGGCCAAGCAGTCCCCAGGGGACAACGAAAACAACCCAGTGAAACACAGTGCTGACTATCAGGCCTGCAACGCCGCCGAAGCCGGGCAGTATATTTTTCGCATAGCCCTCGCGCACGGTTTTCCAGTCCCGGTACATGCGACAGGTAATCAGTCCGTCAGCCTCGGCCATACGCAGACGCAGACCGACTCCCTTGACGCGTCGGGCCAGTGCGATGTCATCCAGGATACTGTCTCTCACCGAGGCATGGCCCCCAAGACTGCCATAGGCGGCACGACTGAAGGCGATGCATTGGCCATTTGCGGCTGCCAGCAAAGGGTGGGTAGTGTTGTGTACAGCAGCTGCTGGCAGGTAGGCGTGAATGGCAAGCGCCATGAGTGGAACGCAGAGACGCTCGGGCCAGGAACCAGTCTCCTGCGTAGGCATGACGGCAAGCATGTCGGCGCTGGACCGTTCAAATTCGCATAGCAATGAGTCCAGAGCGCGCTGTTGCCACACTACGTCGGCATCGGTGAAGACAAGAATCTCTCCGCTCGCCTGCTCTGCCAGCTGTTGGCAAGCCCAGTTCTTTGCCATCCAGCCGCGGGGAACGGGCTGGCCAGGTATAACCCGCAATCGATGGTCGTTGCCTGAGGTTTCAATTGCCACTCTTTCGGTTCCATCGTCAGAGTTATCGTTCAGGATAAGTAACTCCATCCGTGAATGGGTCTGTCGCAGCAGGCTTCTTACGGAGTCTCCTATGACGGCTGCTTCATTGCGCGCCGGAATCAGTACCGAGACTCTATCCTCCCTTTCGGAGGTGTCGCCTTCCTTGAGATCAGGAAAATTGAGCAGATTTGACAGAAGAATTAAGGACATCCCAATGAGCGCAACGGAGGCAATTGA
>VYDA01000584.1:0-4476 GCA_009843665.1 Caldilineaceae bacterium SB0675_bin_29
GTGTATTCCAACGCATCGCCCGGTCGACTCTGTGCCGTGTCCATCCCTATCGCCAGAGCATAGGGAGCCATGCCGCTCCCGACCAGACCGATCGCAGCCTGCACTGCTTCAGTTCCCGCCTTACACGCGAACTGCCAGTCTCCGGCCTGCGTTGCTGGTGTGGCGCCTATCGCCTCGGCCACAATCGTGCCGGTGGGCTTTACCGCATATGGATGACTCTCGCTTCCCACCCATATTGCCCGAATTTCCTTTGGGTCGATCGGTGAACGTGCCAGCGCATTGCGGGCCGCTTCAATGCTCATCGTCGCCGTATCCTCATCGAGCCCGGGTACGGCCTTTTCCTTGATGGGGCTGCTTGCCTTCCCCTCCTTCAGGTCGTCCTTGACATCACGGGGCATCTTTCCTGCCGCTTCAGTCTCGTCCATCCAGATCCTGCTTATCTCTGATCCGGGCAAGCGGAAACGCGGAACGTAAGTCCCGTAACCAACAATTCCTACCTCCAGGACCGGCTGATTCAACATGGACTATCCTCTTTCGCTCGCCATCCCAATGTTTCGTTGAGTGAGCGTCGAACTCTTCACATTCGCAGGAGCTCTTTGGCCCGCTCTAAACGTATACTTCCTTCTGCGATCAGCTGCCCGGCGATCCGCTCGACCGCCTCTCCCCTAGCCCCGGCCGCGACTGCAACCTGACGCGCGTGAAGACGCATGTGCCCCTTCTGTATTCCCGTAGTCGCCAGCGCCCGCAAAGCTGCCAGGTTCTGAGCCAGGCCTACGGCGGCAACAATTTGGCTCAGCCTTCTGGCGCCTTGGAGGCCAGACTCCGCGCCCGCGTCGCCTGCCGAACCACCACTCTCTGTCGAAAACTCTTCCTGTCCATCGACATCCAGGCCGAGAATCTTCAATGCAATCTGGGCTGAGGCGTGGCTCCTTGTCGCCCCGCCTACCGTACCGACTGCCAGTGGTAGCTCAAGGCGTCCGTGCAGTGTTTCCGAGTCCCCGCAGCCGCGTACGTGCCAGTCTGTGAGCGCTCGGTACTGACCGCCGCGCGCCGCCCAGGCATGTGCCCCCGCCTCCACCGCACGCCAGTCATTCCCTGTTGCCAAGAGCACTGCGTCCACACCGTTGAAGATGCCCTTATTGTGGGTTGTAGCACGATAGGGATCCGCGATCGCAAAGGCGTTCGCCTCGGCAATCCCGCGAATAACCTCTCTACCCGAGTAGTCGTTGCTGTCAAACGCTTTGGCCGCAATCTCGACTTCTGCCCACGCACGTCGCCTGTCACTCAAATTGGAAAGGATCCGCAATCCCGCCCGACCTCCGCTGATCTGCTCAATTAACGGCGCAGCTGCCTCGGCCGCGGTATTGGCAGCGTTGGCGCCCATCGCGTCCCGGCAGTCGATAAATAGGTGGACGATCAACATCGGCCCTGCCTCAGTGTCTGGCAGATAGCGCACTTCCATGCCTTGGGGCCCGCCGCCCAATTGCGATATGGTGGGGCTGGTATCGGCGCAAGCCAGAATCTTTTCCTGCGAAGCAAGAATAGCACGCTTTGCCTTGCTCGCGTCCGCTACGTCCAGCAGCTGAATCTGGGCAATCATTATCGGATCCGTGCAGCCCGTCTTGAACCCTACCCCTGCACGAGCCAGAAGTGCGGCCGAGCTGGCACCTGCCACGACCGACGGCTCCTCCACCGCCATCGGTATGAGGTAATCTCGCCCGTCAATGAGAAAGTTCGCGCCTATCCCCAGTGGCATGGAAAAGCGCCCGACGACGTTTTCGACCATCTTGTCGGCCTGCTCCGCGCCAATACTTTCGGCTAGTACTGCTGTTTCTTCACAAGTCAGTCCCGCCCACTCAGAAATGATGCCTATCCTGTCTTCCAGGCTTCGCCTGTAAAAACCCTCAATTCTGGATGAACGGCCTTCCGTGCTGCCAGCGATGATTGGCCTCCTCAAAAAAGCGGTGCGGAAACGGCAAGACGCTCTCTATGACCCGCTAGTTGACATGCGCAAACTGCCGGACATCTGCCCGGCACCCGCAATAGTTACCTTAGCAGGGGCTGACTATCAATCTCTATCAAGTGAGAGTTGGGAAGATTCTGACAGTCTCTGGTCAATCAAATGCGAGCAGGGTCCTGACAAGCGGTCCTTCGAATAGCTGAGGCGCGATGGCCATGCCGGTGACCAGAAGAATCGCCATCAATGAGAAGACTACACCTAACGGCCTCTCGCGCGGCAACTGCGGGTAGGCAAGTCGCCCAAAAAAAATGCCGACCATGCGCACGAAACCGAATATTACACTAACGCTTGCGATCAGCACGATTGCCGCGAAGCGCCAGTCACCTTCCGCCAGCGCCTGTATTGCCGACCAGTGTCCGGAAAACCCCGCTGTCAAGGGGAACCCGGCCAGTCCCAGGCTACCCAGCAGAAAGGCCGCTGTGCTCCAGGGAAGCCGGGCCCCAATCCCGTGAAGGCTTTCAGCATCCAGGCTGCCTGCCGCCTGCCTGATCTGCGACAGACCGGCAGATGCGCTCATTGCGCTCAATATGCGCAATGCAAACAGCGAAATTACCAACGGCAGGCTTCCCTCGTCTGATCCAGCCAGCAGTAAGAGTATCAGTCCCCAATCGTGAAGCATGGCATAGCCAAGTAAACGGCCCGGGTGGCTTGCCGCTGCCGCCGCCAACCCACCCCATAACAATGTGATCGTCGCCGTTGAGGTCAACCACACGTTGAGGGCGGTACTGTTCAACAACAAAGGGAAATTCGCAGTGGCAAGAAAATAGAAATAGAGGGCCACCGTTTGGTACAGGAGAATCGTCAGGGCCATCGCTATCGGTGGTGAAGACTCTCCCAACTGCGGCTGGCCGCTATGCAACGGCACCGGCGCCAGGAGAATGAGTAGCCCCACGCCAAGAAGCTGCGCGCCTCCTGCTGCCAGACGGATGTCTTGTGGATTGAGGGGCAGTTGCTCCATGTTCCACGCCGCAAGCAACACGAACGGAGTGGCCAGAATTGGCGGCAGTATCGCCCGCAAGGAGTTCAACGCCTCACCGTCGAAGCCTACTTGAAGGGGGAAGACACTTACCGTCATCAGAATCGCCAAAAAAACCGGCGCGAGAAACACGGGCGAAATCGGCGCATCCACCATCAACGCCATACCAATATAGCCTGCTCCCACCAGCAACATTGACGGCGGGAATACCCTCCCTTGACTCGCCGCGGCGGTCAACAGCATCCCCGATCCCAGCAGAAGGAGGACAATTACAACTATCGGTTCATTGGTCTGGGTCAGCTGGAGGCGGAAACCATACTGCCATATCCCTGCGCGCAAATCGAGTTCCACGGGAACGAGTGGAAGAGTTAGCAGCGGCGCGTCAACCGGAAACTGCCACAGTGACACACCAACTACGATCAACATTGCGCCAATTGCTAGAGAGATACCGCGTTCCCAGCGGCGCAGGATGTAGCTGGAGACTATGGCCAGGAGGAGCAGGCTGAACAGAAAGGATGGCAGGGCAAACTGGATCATGGAAAACTGAATGTTAAGGCCTGTGATTCAATTCCGAGCATCCACGTAACTTTCTCGTCGCAACCGAGGGGCGATCTGTCGGAGATCGCGTCGAGGCCGCAAGTCTCCGACACTGAACCAGGCCGTACAGAATAGGAGAAAACGCCTCAACCGTTTTTGGCCTCAGAGTTCTGCCGTCGACTGATGAGAGTATAGAACCAATATCCTATGCCATAGCCCAGGACCCTGGCGCCCGAAGTGATACTGTGGCGGCGATGCACGCCTGGCGCCAGGTTCGAGTCTGTGGAAGGTACTTCGATCAGCGTAAGCGCGTCGTCCTCAGCAAGCAGGAGGAAGCTGCACGCCAGTGCAACGAGTATCTGCAATATGCCGAGTAGGACGATAACTGCTGGCAAGGGAAACAGAACTGACACGAAGGCCTGTACCGGGATTAACCACATCAGCAGGCCAATGCTTCCAAACAAGGCAGTCTCGGTCATGCCCAGTGTTATCAGAGCAACCGCCGCAAACCATATGAATAGCACTTTTGTAGCAACTTCAAGGCGTGGCAAGTCGAATCCTTCCGTCGCCCTCCAAACCATCAGAGCCGCTATCCCCAATATCAGCATTCGAAAAAGCCTTGAACTGAATTCACCCGAAGTTCGGACCTGAACGTTGCTGGTCTGTAGGATGGATAGTAGAAGAATCAGGCAGGCCAGGACTTGCACGCCAAAGTGGACCGCCGGCCAGGGCGCGGAGAGACCGTATACTGTACCAACCAGTACGCTTGTGCCTAGCTGGACCAAAAGAATACCGGGCAATGCGATCCGCCAGTCCCATAAGATGACAGGGATGGCAGCTACTAACCCCAAAAGAACATGTACTGGTACTGACGCCCAAAACGCAGCCATCGATCAAAACCGTCCTACGTCATTGTCAGAGTTTCGCGCTGCTTGAATACAAT
>VYDA01000584.1:4486-5808 GCA_009843665.1 Caldilineaceae bacterium SB0675_bin_29
TTCGAACTGTTGGAGACTTCTGGCAGATCCGCATTCAGGAAGACACTAACCCCGAAAAGTTTTCAGGACTGACCTGATCTTGCATTCGCTCTCGGACATCCAGCGGCCGGAAACTCCCCGTACACAAACATTCTCTGTCTAGGCACTCAGCAACAGATAGCCAATGATGCCAAAGACGACCACCCACCCCATGTGGCCGGCGCCTTCAACAATCTCCAGGCCGACGTCCCACACTGCCCCGGCTCTGCCTGTGCCCCACCTTGTAAGCCGGGAAATCCAGTCCAGGGTTGCCAGACGGGCGATCCGGCTCGACCATGACCGAAGCGTCGGCAGAGTACCGGCTCTGTTTTCGCTGGTACTGAGTGCTTCTCTGACGTGAGTGCGGGCGATCGCCAGAAGTATTCCCAACGTAAGTGGCCCGGCAAGGGTCAGCCAGACCTGCCATCCCGCCACCGCACTTGGGGGATTCCCTGCGCCGCGAGGAATGGCATCCGGCAGGTTGGCGAGGTTTGTCATCATCACGGGAAAAAGACCGGCAGTGGCCAGAGGAATCGCAAGAACTACCACATAGGCCAGGAGTCTGCCGATTACCCACGCGTTCGGGCTCAGTTCCCATACAGAGCCGCCCGGCTCACTGTCCCAACTCCGCAATAGAGAGGAGACATATATCATCTGGGTCACAATGTATGCTGCAAAGAGTGGCCACATCAGGACCCCAAGTCTTCCGCAAAGAGTGTTCGCATCGGGGCAGCTGCCAACGACCACCAGTTGTGCAACCACTGATTGGGTTAGGAACCCGGGCGTAAAGGGAACGCCAACCAGGGCCAGTACGCCTACGCTAATTGGAATCTGCCAGTGCCATGCGCGCCAGATTCGTTCACCAATCAGCCAGAGGCCCCCTCCCAGTGCAAATGTCGTCGTAGGCCATAGGACCGCAGCCGGTCCTCGGATTTCAGACAAGATGCTTGTAAGCCCTGCGATCCCTACCGCGGTGATCAGTACGAAAGTAGTGTGTTCCTGCCGGGTTGTTGTCGTGAATGTGGCGATTGCAGAGCCGAGCAGACCAAGAATTGCCAAGGCTACAATTTCAGGCCGCGCGAGAAGCTCTTCCCCTGCCAGACCGCTCGACCAACCCAGCAGCCACAGTCCGCATAGCGCCGGCGGCATCTGGTCGATCAGACGGTCCGGCATGTATAACCGTTCACCTCTGTGAGGCAAAAGCCATAAGTGCAATGGGTAGACTCCAGCCCTGATAACGCCGGCGACCAACATCAATATCACTGTCTGTTGTGGGATTTGTACCCTTGCCTGGAGTTCGGCAG
>VYDA01000080.1 GCA_009843665.1 Caldilineaceae bacterium SB0675_bin_29
CTGTGGGGCAGCGGTTTGTGCAGATGCTTCAGGGGCATCCGTGGTTTGAGCTGAGGGTGCTTTGTGCGTCGCCGCGCAATGCGGGCAAGCGGTACGCGGAGGCGTGCAACTGGCTGCTGCGGGGGGATATGCCGGCGCATCTGCAGGATGTGGTGTTGGAGGAGATGGCGCCGGGGATCGACTGCCAGGTGGTGTTCAGCGCGCTGCCGAGCGGGGTTGCGCGTGAGGTGGAGGCGGAGCTGGCGGCGGCCGGTTACGTTGTGTGCAGCAATGCGAGCGCCTACCGTTATGAGCCGGACGTGCCGCTGCTGATTCCGGAGGTCAACCCGGAGCATATAGGGTTGATCGACGTGCAGCGGCGGCGGCGGAGGTGGCCGGGCTTCATCACCACGAATCCCAACTGTTCGACGACGCACCTGGTGAGCGCGTTGCACCCGCTGCACGAAGCGTTCGGCATCAGGAAGGTATTTGTGGTGACGATGCAGGCGGTGAGTGGGGCGGGTTACTCGGGCGTGACGTCGATGGATATAATCGACAACGTGGTGCCGTATATTGGCTCGGAAGAGGAGAAGATGGAGCACCGGGAGCCGCAGAAGCTGCTGGGGCGGTTTGACGGGCAGGGGGTGGAGACGGCCGATTTCGTGGTCAGCGCCCACTGCAACCGCGTGCCGGTGCGCAACGGTCATCTGGCAGCGGTAAGCGTGGAGTTTGCGCGCCGCCCGAGTATGGAGGACGTGCGGCGAGCGTGGGCGGAGTACGATCCGCTGCCGCAGCGCATGGGGCTTCCGAGCGCGCCGCAGCAGGCGATCATCTACCGGGAGGAAGCGGACCGTCCGCAGCCGCGCATGGACCGGTTGGCGGGCAGTGTTGCGGGCATGGCTACGGTGGTGGGGCGACTGCGTGAGGACCCGCTGCTGCACGTGAAGTTCCTGGCTTTGGGACACAACACGATCCGGGGCGCGGCGGGCGGCAGCCTGCTCAATGCCGAGTTGCTGGTGTCGCAGGGGTACCTGGACAGCCAGGAGGAGGTTGTCAGGGAGCGGACGCCCGTCACGGACGGGTTACTGGACGCTGTGCGCTAATCGGTGCGGTCGTGCGCGACAGGCACAAAATTTTTCGGATCGGCCAACCATAGGTTAGAATCGTGTGCAGTGCAACGGCAGGTCGAGCAGTACGTTCTTGGTTCCTGAACTCGTCAACGCTTTGATTTTGGTGGCCTTGCTCGAAGACGGAGACGGGTCCGGGAATAGAAATGGAAGGTGCCGAATTGGCCAACACGCAGACAAGAGAAGCCTATCCGATTGCCGTTGACAACTTTGGACTGACGTCCCTGGATGAGCTTGTCGGCGACCTGATCGTTTACCGTTCTCTGGAGCCGATCACGCGCCAGCTCCCCGGCCTGAAATCGGCCCGCCACCAACTCGGTTTGCCAGCCCCTTCCGTGCCCCGCAAACAGGAGACGTCGTACGCCCAGGTGGCGCTGTGGATCCTGGAACAGGCGCAGGAGCGGCGGAACGCTTCTGTCGGAGAGCTGCTTTTCATCGGCGATACGCTCTCCGGCGATGGGAATACGTTCCAGGTGATGCGTACTTTGCGCTCCGCAGCCGAGTCGCCGCTTGACAATGGTGAGCTGGTCGGACACGCGGATGGCGCAGTGTTTCCGAGCGCCTGCTTTATCGGCAATGAGAAGGCCGGCGAACCGGAGCATTTCGATGCCGACGAAGAGACCGGCATGTTCGAAGCCAACCGCTGGAGCCAGCTGGTGGACTGGATCAGGTGGGCGCAGGGGAACGGTATGCGGTTGGATGAGAGGACGGTGGTTGTACTCGACCTGGACAAGACAGCGATCGGGGCGCGCGGGCGCAATAACCGTGCGATCGACGTGGCGCGACTGAAGGGGCTGTACCGTACGGTGGGAAGCCTGCTGGGCGACAAGTTCAATGCCTCGCTATTTGCGCAGCACTATGAGCTGCTCAACCGCGCCCATTACCATCACCTAACCGGGGACAACCAGGACTATCTGGCCTATATCTGCCTGGTTCTCAACAACGAGGGCCTCGACTGCACCGACCTGCTTGAACGAATTGAAGACGGCTCGGTGCAGACATTTGAGCAGTTTGTGCGCTATGCCGAGGTCTGCATTGCAGGAGGCGGGCGGGTGAGCGAGGCGATGCGCCAGGCCCACGAGGCGGTCAACATGGCGGTTGCGATGGGCGATCCGACCCCGTTCAAACAGTTCCGGCGTGAGGAGTTTGTGGCCACGTTGGAGCATATGAACAATCTGGCTGATGACGTGCCGGCAGAGGAGCGCTTCTCCCAGGAGATCTGCATCACGCAGGAGGTACGTGAGGCGGTGCTGTGGTTGAAGGCGCGCGGCTGTCTGATCTTCAGCTTCAGCGACAAGCCGGACGAATCTTCGATCCCTCACCATACAAGGCACCGGGGCAAGCTTCCGATTCACAAAGCGCAAACCCACGCCACCGGTGTCAGCATCGCGGACCAACTGCGCAATCTGTAACGTACAGTGACACGTTGCCGGTAACTTCCGCACACTGGTTTCTGCCTTACTTAATCAGGCCCCTTTCCTCTGTTATACTAGGCTAGGTGTGAAGGCGCGTAGCGAGTGACGTGTACCCGTATAGACCTGTAACCGTACCGGGCGTCCGACCCGGGGGTATTGCTATATGATGAACCGAGAAAAAAGACCGGAAGGCGAACGTCCTCCGGAAGAGGACCCAAACGAGCGTTACCGGCAACTGTTCAAGCGCAGCTGGATCTGGATCCTGCTGGCCGTCCTGATCTTCTTTGCCTACCGTCTCTTTATCAATCCGCCCAGTTCTGCCAGCAATCTGCTCGGCTTGAACCAGGTGGCCGACTATGTGCGCAACGGCTCAGTGCAGCGCATCGTTGTGCAGGGGGACGACATCATCGTCGAGATCTCCGAAAGTGAGCGGCGCCGGAGCCGCAAAGAGTCCGGCGAAAGTCTGCTTGACTCGCTCAAGACGTTCGGTGTGACCGCGGACCAGCTGGCTGCCATTCCGATCGACGTGGAGCGTGCGCCGAACAGCGGCGCTTTCTTCAACTGGCTGATCATGCTGTTGCCGATGATCCTGATCTTCGGTTTTTTCATCTTCATCATGCGCCAAGCGGGTGGTGGCGGGCAGAACCGGGCGATGCAGTTCGGGCGCAGCCGCGCCAAAAAGTTGGAGGAGGCGGACCGCCCCACGGTCACGTTCGAGGATGTGGCCGGGTCAGATGAGGCCAAGCAGGAGCTGCAGGAGGTTGTCGAGTTCCTGAAGGAGCCGGACAAGTTCGCGGCGCTGGGCGCGCGTATCCCCAAAGGGGTGTTGATGGTGGGGTCTCCGGGTACGGGCAAGACGCTGCTGGCGAAGGCGGTGGCGGGGGAGGCCGGCGCGCCTTTCTTCAGCATCAGCGGCTCCGAGTTTGTGGAGATGTTCGTGGGCGTGGGCGCCAGCCGCGTGCGCGATCTGTTTGAACAGGCCAAGAAGAACGCGCCGTGTATCATCTTTATCGATGAGATCGATGCGGTCGGCCGCCATCGCGGTGCGGGCATGGGGGGCGGCAACGATGAGCGGGAGCAGACGCTGAACCAGATCCTGGTGGAGATGGACGGCTTCGACAGCGATACGACGGTTATCGTGATTGCCGCGACCAACCGTCCGGATATTCTTGATCCGGCTCTGCTGCGGCCGGGCCGATTCGACCGCAGGATCGTGGTGGACCGGCCGGACCGCCGCGGGCGCGAGGCGATTCTGGAGGTACATTCGCGCGGCAAACCGCTGGGTCCGGACGTCGATTTGAACGTGATCTCGAAGCAGACGCCGGGCATGGTGGGCGCGGACCTGGAAAACCTACTCAATGAGGCGGCGATTCTGACGGCGCGCCGCAACAAGCGCGCGATCGGCATGGATGAGCTGGTGGAGTCGATAGAGCGGGTGATGGCCGGACCGGCGCGCAAGAGCCAGATACTCAGCGACGAAGAGCGGCGCGTTGTCGCCTACCATGAAGCGGGCCATGCGGTGGTGATGGCGTTGCTCGAACATACCGACGCGGTGGGGAAGATCAGTCTGGTCAGCCGCGGGCAGGCGCTGGGCTACGTGATGCCGCTGCCGGACGAAGACCGCCTTCTTAAAAGCAAGGCCGAGTATGAGGACGAGTTGGCCGGGTTGCTGGGCGGGCGGGTTGCGGAGGAGTTGACGTTCGAGGAGATCACCACGGGTGCGGCCAGCGACCTGGAGCGGGTGACAAAGCTGGCCAAGGCGATGGTCACCCGGTTTGGCATGAGCAGCGAATTGGGCCCGATGCAACTGGTCCAGGGCGATACCAACCCATTCCTGGGCATGGAGCTGGGCGAACGGCGTTCCTACAGCGAGGATGTTGCACGCGCGATTGACCGCGAGGTGCGCCGGATTGTAGAGACCGCCTACACGCGGGCCAAGGAAGTTCTGACGACCCACCAGGACAAGCTGAAGCTCCTGGCCGAAACCCTCCTGGAAAAGGAAGTCCTGGAACGGAACGAGTTCGAAAAGCTGATTTTCAGCAGCTGACAGCTGGAGCAGTTCGACTCGGACGGGTTATGCTGCCAGGTCTCTATGAGACCGATCGATCCGCGAAGGTACGCGAAGCGGCGCGAAGAACACCTTTTTATCCACGAAGGGCCACGAAGGGCCGCGAAGAACACCTAAGGCTACTGGGATTCCCCTTGCGTTAAAGAGCGGACCAGCCACACTTTGCTCCCGCAAATCGCTTTTCAGCCAAACGTCAACGAGCCCTAATCACTGTCCAACGCAATCGCGATGGCGGCCGCGACGCGGGCGTTGTTGCGCAGCAGGGCCAGATTGGCCTGCAGGCTGCGGTCGCCGGTCAGTTCGGCGATACGGCGCAGCAGGTAGGGCGTTACTTCGGCTGAGCGCAGACCGGCGGCTTCGCACTCGGCCAGCGCCTGTTCGATATGCGGTTCGATCTGGGCGGCAGGAATCTCGTCCTCTGGGGGAACGGGCACCGCCACGAGCAGACCCCCCGCCAAGTTCAACCCTCTCTTTGCCCGCCAGATTTCGGCCACCTCCTGGGGCGTGTTACAACAGATATCGACCGGTAGGCCGCTGCTGCGACTGTAGAAGGCGGGGAACTCGTCTGTGCCATAGCCGATGACGGTTACGCCGTGGGTTTCCAGGTATTCGAGCGTGGCGGGCAGGTCGAGCAGTGCTTTGGCGCCGGCGCAGACGACGATGAGCGGGGTGCGGGCGAGTTCCTGCAGGTCGGCGCTTATGTCGGTGCTGGGGCCGGGGCCGCTGGTGCGGTGTACGCCGCCGATGCCGCCGGTGGCAAAGATTTCGATGCCGGCGCGGTGGGCGATCCACATGGTGGCGGCGACGGTGGTGGCGCCGTCGAGCTTGCGGGCGACGACGACGGGCAGGTCACGGCGGCTCACTTTGCCGACCTGCCGATCGGAGGTCGCGGCCAGGCGTTCGATCTGCTGCGGGCTGAGGCCGGCGATGAGGTCGCCTTCGATGACGGCGACGGTGGCAGGGTCGGCGCCGTGGTCGCGGATGATGCGCTCCATTTCGTGGGCGAGATGGAGGTTGGCGGGGTAGGGGAGTCCGTGGGTGATGACGGTGGATTCGAGTGCGACGTGGGTCATGACTGCAGTTTTTCGTGTTGAGTTTCTAGTTTTTAGTTGGCTTGGCAACGTACCAAGTTGGCTGGTACGGACTGGGTGAGGGATTGTGTTTGATTCTGCGTTATCGGTGGGGATGTGTCAATTTAGAGGTTAGGGGCCAAGGG
>VYDA01000049.1 GCA_009843665.1 Caldilineaceae bacterium SB0675_bin_29
CCCGCCATCTCTACAACTTCTTCGTCGCCGACGAGCCGCAGGTCCCCTCCTGGAATGTAACCCCGCCCCGGGACCCGGAAGCGATCGAAATCCTCTCGGACGCCTTCATGGAGTCGAAAGGCGACATGCGCCATGTCCTGCGCACGCTCTTCAAGAGCGACTTCTTCAAGGCGGCCCGCTTCAAAAGGGTGAAAAGCCCCGCCGAGCTGATCACCGGCGTTCTCAAGCTGGTCGGCACCAATCGCACGCCCACCCCCGGCATGCTCCGCTTCCACACGGCCGCCAAATTGATGGGCCAGGAACTCTTCAACCCGCCCACCGTCGAAGGCTGGCACACCGGCCAGGAGTGGATCGACGGCGGCATGCTCACCGAACGCATCAACTTCGCCGTCGACGAAGTCGGCGACGCCAGCAAGCCGGGCATCCAGGCCATCGTCAACCGGCTGCGCGCCGCCGGCAACAGCCTCACCCCCGAGCAGTTCGTCGACAGTTGTCTCGACCTCGCCGGCCCCGTGAACCTGGAAGACAAGACCCGCGCCGACCTCATACACTTCGCCCAGAGCGGCGGTGACCTCGTTTTCTCCAGCAACGGCAGCACCAACGGCGAAACCGACGAAAACACCGACCGCATCGTCCTGATGCTCCAACTAATCGTCGCCTCCCGCGAATACCAGTTCGCCTGACCTGCAGCCCTTAGCAACACCCTCCCGCCTAGACAGCCGGAAGGTGTTCACTGAAAACTAAGAACCAAAAACTAGAAACTGCAGTAAAGAAAGGAAACAAAGATGGTCGACCACAAAAAAGACCCCGTACTCGTTGTCGTACAGCTCAGCGGCGGCAACGACTTCATGAACACCGTCGTCCCCTACACCGCCGGCATCTACTACGACTCCAGGCCGGTCGTGGGCCTCAAAGAAGACGAAGTCCTGCCCATCCACGATACCCTTGCCTGGAACCCGAACTGCGAGCCCCTGCAGCAGATGTACGACGCCGGTGACATTGCCGTCGTCCAGGGCATCGGCTACCCCAACTCCAACCGCTCCCACTTCCGCGCCATGGACATCTGGCACACCTGCGAACCGATCGAAATCGGCACCGAAGGCTGGGTCGGCCGCATGATCCGGGAGCTGGATCCCGGCGGCCACAACGTCCTCACCGGCGTCAACGTCGGCCAGGGCCTGCCCAGAGCCATGGCCGTGCCCGGCGTCCCCGTCACCTCCTTCGCTGACCTCGACACCTACGGCCTGCTCACCGGCATCGACGAACCCCGCCGCCGCACCCAGGCGCTCGAGGTCTTCAAAGGCATGTATGGCCACGAAGTCGGCGCCGGCTACGTCATGGACTACCTCTCGCAAACCGGCCTCAACGTCATCCAGGGCACCGACGAGCTCAAGAAAGCCAAAGAAGGTTACAGCTCGACCGTAGAGTACGGCGACAGCGCCATCGCCACCAGCCTGCGCGATGTCGCCCGCGTCCATCTGGCAGGGCTCGGTACTCGCGTCTTCTACACCGCCCAGGGCGGCTACGACAACCACGCCAACGAGGTCCCCGACCATCCCAAGCTGCTCGCCGACCTCAGCACCGCCATCACCGCCTTCTTCGAGGACCTGCGCGCCCACAACGCTTCCTCCGAGGTCACCATGCTCGTCTTCACCGAGTTCGGCCGCCGCATCCGCGACAACGCCAGCGGCACCGACCACGGCTCCGGCGGTGGCGCCTTCATCATCGGCGACCGCGTCCAGGGCGGCCTCTACGCCCAATACCCCTCCCTCGACCCCGCCCGCTGGGTCCACGGCGAGGACATGGAACACACTATCGACTTCCGCGGCGTCTACGGCAACGTACTCGAACAGTGGATGGGCATCGATCCCACCCCAATCGTCAACGGCCAGTTCGAACAGATCCATCCCTACAGCTAATGTCTCTCGGCAATTAGAGAGCACAATGAGGTTCACTAAGAACTAAAAACTAGCAACTAAAAACTCAAAAGGAGTTCCACCGTGGGCAGACCATACGGTCTCTTACGCGCCGGCTTTCCCTTCCACAAGACGCTGGGAATGCGGCGGCTGACCAACTATCCCATCGACTTGGCCATAGGCCAGGAGGACCGCCTCTACATTCTCTGCCGCAGTGAGGGCACCGCCCTCATCCGCAAATACAGCACCGAGGACGCAGACCTCGGATCCATCGGCATCTACGGCGAAGAGCCGGGCCAGGTCACCTGGCCGGTCACCATCCTCGCCGACGCCGACGAGAACCTCTACCTCACCGATGAGACGCTCCATCGCGTCACCATTGTCGACAGCGAGGGCGAGTTCATCGACTGCTGGGGCGAAGAGGGCAGCGAACCCGGCCAGCTCAACGGCCCCGCCGGCATGGCCTTCGACGCCGAGGGCAATCTCTACGTCGTCGATTCCCTCAACCACCGCGTCCAGAAGTTCACCCGCGAAGGCGGCCTCCTCGGCGGCTGGGGCAGCTACGGCTGCGGTGAGGGCGAGTTCAACATGCCTTGGGGCATCGCTGTCGACGAAGTGGGCGACGTCTACGTCGCCGACTGGCGCAACGACCGCGTCCAGAAGTTCAGCGCCGACGGCGAATTCAAGATGGCCTTCGGGACCTCCGGCTGCGGCGACGGTGAGTTCAACCGCCCCAGCGGCGTCGACATCGACCGCCACGGCGACATCTACGTCGTCGACCGCGGCAACAACCGCGTCCAGCTCTTCAACGAAGAGGGCCGCTACGTGCAGCAGTTCATCGGCGACGCCACCCTCTCCAAGGTGGCCATCTCCTACATGATGACCAACGCCTACCCCAACCGCCTGCGCGACATGGCCAAACTCGAAATCCAGAAGCTCCTGCGCTGGCCGCAGTCCGTCGTCGTCAGCGAGGACGGACTCATGTACGTGCCCGACACCGGTTCCTACCGCGTCCAGGTCTACAGAAAGGAGGCCGTCGAGCTCAACGAGCTCCAATTCGCGCCCCCCCGCCGCGCGCCGGCCCTCAACATATAGCTCTCAACGTACACCGCAGCCAAAGCCAAAAAGAGGCCGCACAAATTAAACGCGCCCGCAACAAGGCCGATCAACCCGATTCCTCCTCTGACCACTAACCACTGACTACTGCCGTTCCGCAGTTCCGTAGCCGATGAACACCATCCGTACCGGCGGCGAATCGCTTGTCCATGGCCTTCTCTCCCACGGCATCGACACGATTTTCGGCCTGCCCGGCGTACAGAACGACCACTTCTACAACGCCGTCTACGATGCCGGCGACCAGATACGCGCCATCCATACCCGCCATGAGCAGGGCGCAGCCTACATGGCCCTCGGCTACGCCCTCGCCTCCGCAAAGACCGGCGTCTATGTCGTCGTGCCCGGCCCCGGCTTTCTCAACACCACCGCCGCGCTCGCAACCGCCTACGCCACCAATGCGCCCGTACTCTGCCTCGCCGGCCAGATCCACCAGGACCAGATAGGCCGCGGCTACGGAATGTTGCACGAGATCCCCGATCAGCTGACAGTTATGCGTTCGCTGACCAAGTGGGCGCGCCGCGCCGAAAGCCCCGGCGAACTCCCCCAACTGTTGGCTACCGCGCTCAGTGAAATGCGTTCAGGCCGCCCAAGGCCCGTAGGGCTGGAAGTGCCTCTGAACGTCCTTGCCGGCAAGGCGGAAATGAGCGACAGCCCACCGCCCCTCACCGTGCGCCGGCCAGCAGTGGACGCCGACATCATCGAAGAGGCAGCCCGGCTCATGGGCAAGGCGCGCAACCCCGTGATATTCGTCGGTGGCGGCGCAACGGACGCCAGCGAAGAGGTCCGCGCACTGGCCGAAGCCCTCCAGGCCCCTGTCATCGCCAGCGGTCGCGGGCGCGGCATCCTCTCCAGCCGCCATCCATTCAGTCACACCTTCGCAGCCGGCGAACCTCTCTGGGAACAGGCCGACCTGGCCGTCGCCATCGGCACACGCCTGACCAAGCCCTTAATCGATTGGAAGAGTCCGGACCATCTGTCCCTGATCCGCATCGAAATCGCGCCGCAGGATTCAAGCTTCCTGGCCCCTGCAGCCGTGACAATCGCGGCCGACAGCCAGGATGCCCTGCGCGCCCTGCTGCCAGCCCTGGCGCGCCACAACCGCCAACGCCCTTCCCGCACCGCAGAAATGCTTGCTCTCCACAAGGAGATGGAACAGCTCTTCGACTCCCTCCAACCCCAGATCAACTTCATTCGTGCCATCCGCGACACCCTGCCCGATGACGGCATCTTCGTCGATGAGCTAACGCAGGTCGGCTACGCCAGCAACATAACCATGCCCGTATACCAGCCCCGCACATTCCTCACCCCCAACTATCAGGGCACGCTCGGCTGGGGCTTCCCCACCGCGCTCGGCGCAAAAGTAGCCGCCCCCGATCGCCCGGTCCTCTCCATCGCCGGTGACGGCGGCTTCCTCTACTGTGCAATGGAACTGGCCACCGCCGTGCAGCATGGCATCAACACCGTTTCCGTCATCTTCAACGACGGCGCATACGGCAACGTACGCCGCATGCAGAAGGAGCTCTACGCCGGCCGCCTCATCTCCTCAGACCTCGAAAATCCCGACTTCGTCGCCTTCGTCGAGTCCTTCGGCGCCACAGGCGTCCGCGTCCACTCCGCCGACAGCCTCCGCGACGCCCTCACCGATGCCTTCACCGCCGACCGGCCCGTCGTCGTCGAAGTACCCGTCGGCGAAATGCCCGGCCCCTGGCGCATGATGTACCCCAACGAGCTACTGGTCGAAGACTGATCCTCCCCAAACCCCTCACAACGCCTCCAAACTGCCTCTCTCCGGCAACCCTCCACTGACCACTGACCACTGACCACTAACCACTGCAGTTCCGGGCGGTCGGGCCTTCGGCCCTCCCTTGTGCGGGGAGAACTCCCCGCAACGCCCCCCTCCTAGCTAGCCCCACCTTCGTGCACAATTGGATTGTCTGCGGCCAGCGAAAGGTGCTCACACACCCGCCTTCGATTCACTCCTCCCGGCTTCAGTTCCCAAGCGCGCAAAAGCGCGAGACTTCTCTCGCGCCCCCGTGCTTCCTTCCTGATTCAATCGCTGCTGATTCCTGGCGACTGAAACTGGGTCTGCACGCAGTCTGTGAACTGTGCCACTAACACCTGAGCTCGCAAAAGAGAGTTGCTGATATGGCCCATATAGTCATCCATATATATGTATGTTTTCATATGGATTGCGACACAACTCTTGCTAATTCCTGCCATTGAAATGCACGGCGCCGCTCTCGGCAGTCGTCTCAGCGATTCAAGCATGCCGTCCCATTGAGACAAAACAAACGTGGCACCCCATCTGGGGCGCCACGCCTGTTCTTATCTGGCTAACAGAGCAACGATGCTCGACTCCAACTTGAAGGCGTCACAGGGACCTATGGCCTTTAGCCGCCGCCGCTGCCTTCACTGCCGCTGCCTTCACTGCCGCTGCCTTCGCCACCGCTACCGTGCTCTCCGCTGCCTTCACCACCGCCGCTGCCGCCTTCGCTGGCGCCCACCTCGGCATGGGGCGTCCAGCCATCGAAGGGCTGCGCTGATCCGTGGAGGATCACATTCATGGCCGCGCCGGGCGCCAGATCGGCCGGCGTTGTCGGGCCGATCTCGATACCGTTGGACAGGTGGACCTCGATGCGTACCTGGGTCAAGGTCGCGTTGGTGGTGTTCACGACGGTGCCGAAGAAGGCGTTGCTGTGCGCATCGTAGCTCATGATCAGGCGAGCGCCGGCGCGGACCATGTCGAAGGTCTCG
>VYDA01000580.1 GCA_009843665.1 Caldilineaceae bacterium SB0675_bin_29
CCGCTGGTCAGGATAATCGTCTTCGAACCGGCGTCGATGGTGAAATCGATGATTTGGCTTATGCTTTGATAATCAATTTCACCATTGGCGAAAAAGGGAGTATTCAAAGACATGATCGGACCGGTCAAGGCATGACGCGCCTCTTCACGACTTATCATTGTCGCACCTTTCTTTTCATACTCTTCACGGTTTGTACATGACGGACGTGATGACCGTGTCTGAGCCGGAGGCGGCCAACGCTGGGTTGGAATCAGACGCAAGTCTGTCAGACACGTTTCACCGTAATGAAGGTGCCGAGAATCTCACGCATCCAGGGGTTGTTGGCATCCGTGCGACCATAGGCCGCAAACAGAGTGTCGGGTGCAACCTCCTCGATCGCGTCGTAGTACGAGCAATCAACGTGCACCGGACCCTGGCGTAAGCAGAAGTGCCCTATCCACGTGTGTCCCATGTCCGTGCTGAAGGTGAGCCAGTCGCCTGGCCGGCCATAGATTACGGCCAGCACGCCATTGGACATCAGGCAGGACTTCGGCATCACGCCACGGTCGGCGATCGGGTCAGCGTGGCTCCAGGTCCTGCCCTCGTCATTCGACCGGCTCATGTACAGCGACCAGTGCTCGCCCGATGCAGTCCCGCCGGAGCGCATGAAGCAAAGTATCTCTCCGTTGGGCAGTTTCTGCAGATAAGGCTCACCAAAGCCATCTAACCGCCGCGCATCCCCTTCATGCAGGTCGAACGCCACCGTCGACCGGTAGTGCCAGGTGCGTCCGCGATCAGTAGACCGGATCACGAAAGAGCGTTCTTTCGCGTTCCTGTCAGCGGCGAACTTGCCTAGCACACCGGCCAGCAAGCTGCCATCGCTTAGCGACACGATGGCGTGATCCACGTAGCAGAACAGGGGCTGTCCGGCGCGCTCCATGTCCCGCCACAGTTCGGGAATCCCAATCAGACGAATCGTCTCCTTCTGGTAGGTGTAGCCGTTATCCAGCGAGCGGTGCAGGTAGGTCTCGTGCACACCGTCCTCGACTTTCTCCAGCCAGGTCGGTTCCACCTGGATCAACTCACCGTCGGGGAACTGGTATGCGTTCCAGGAACGCCAATCCGGCGATTCGCGCCATGTATGCCCGCCATCTGTGGAGCGCCGGCAGGGCATGCCGCGATGACTGGCCTCCACTTCCGGTGGGAACGCAGCAAGCACGAGTTCCCCGTCTATGAGCTTGTACATGTAGGCGCAGTGCGTCTCATGCATGGGAATGATGGTCTGTGTCTCACCGACCTGGATTTCCAGCCCCGGGGGTTGGTAGAAGCCCCGGCTGCGGTCTTCGCGTGATACTTCCTTCACCGTGTCTGCCATTTCCTATTCCTTTCTTTGCTCCATGGCGCAAACCGATCAGATACCACCATGCCTGCTACGCACGTCGAGGGCGTCGCGCAGGCCATCGCCCATGAAGTTGATGGCCAGGACTGCCAGCGTAATCGCCATCCCTGGCGGCAGCCACTGCCAGGGGAAGATGGCGAGCGCTGTGAAGTTCGCCGCGCGGCTAACCATGCCACCCCAGCTGGGTACCGGAGCTTGTACGCCCAGCCCAAGATAGCTCAGGCCGGCCTCGGCGAGGATGGCGCCGGCCGTTCCCAGAGTCATCGAGACCACGACCGGGCCAACCACGTGGGGAAAGATGTGTACCCACATGATACGCCAGTCAGTTGCGCCGACCGTGCGGGCCGCGGTGACGAATTCCGTCTCACGCAAGGACAGCACCTGGCCCCGCACCAGCCGCGCCAGTCCCGGCCAATTGAAGAGACCAATCACCAGCATGAGGGTGAAGATGCTGGGTTCCAGAACGGTGGCCAATGTGATCATGAGGATAAAGGTCGGAAACATCATGACAAGCTCTGTAAAACGCATGAGCAGATCGTCCGTACGTCCCCCAACGTAGCCGCCCAGCCCACCGATGATGACACCGATGATCGTGGTGAGGGATACGGCGACGATGCCCACCGACATGGACACCCGTGCGCCATAGACGACGCGGGTAAGTACATCTCTCCCAACCTGATCCGTACCGAAGATGTGCCGGCCATTAGGGGGGGAATCGATTTCGCGTAAGTTGGCTTTGACAGGATCGTAAGGGGTGATGAGTGGCGCGGTCAGAGCGATCAGCACCAGTATCAGGACGATCAGGCTGCCGACCACGGCAACGCGGTGCCGAAGAAAGCGACGCAAGCTGCGCGCGAAAGGCGAGTCTACGGGCAACTGCTGTTCTGCGATCTGTGGAGAGGCTGTGTTACGTGCGTGCGACATCTGTCTCGTGGCTGGCGCTGGGAAATCTGGAGGAGTTTTGCCGGGCTGGCACCTCTGGTGAACGGTTGGATAGAGTGTGTGGGCGGGTAAGTTTGGCGGGAGAATGTGCCGGCATTCACCAACTCCGACACGCTATCAGTCGTAGCGTACGCGCGGGTCCACGAAGCCATAGGCGATATCAGAGGCCAGGTTCGCGAACATTACGATGACGGCAGAAGTGAGTGTCACCGCCATGATCACGGGATAGTCGCGGGCCAGGAGGGCCGTATAGCCCAGGCGGCCCATCCCCGGCCACGAGAAGAGCTGCTCAAGGATAAACGATCCGCCCAACAGGCTGGGCAGGCTGAGGCCCACGAGGGTGACCACGGGCAAGAGCGCGTTTCGGAACACGTGGCGTATGATGACCCACCGTTCCGGCAGCCCCTTGCTGCGAGCCGTGGTCACGTAGTCGGCGCCCAAGGCATCCAGCACACTCGCCCGGGTGTAGCGCATGTAGCCGGCCAGACTCAGAATCACGTTGGCGAGGACCGGCAGAACCATGTGGTGCAGCAGGTCCAGGTTGAGGCCTGTTGACTGGCCCGGGGTCCACATACCGGCAAGGGGGAACCAATCCAGCTTGACCGAAAGGAAATACATAAGCAGAATCGCGACGAAGAAGTTTGGCACCGAGATACCGAAGAAGGCAAAAAACGACAGCGCGTGGTCCAGGTTGGAGTACTGCTTAAGGCCCGAGACGAGGCCCAGCGCCACGCCGATCAGGATGGCCAGCAGTAAGGAGGTGGCCTGCAGCAAGAGGGTGGCCGGCAGGGTTTGAGCGATTCTCTCCGCCACCGATTGGCCATCCACTAGGGAGTAGCCGAGGTTTCCCGCAGTAACTCTCTTAGCCATATCAGGTAGCGGACGTGGATGGGCTTGTTCAAACCCAGGCGCTCCCGCATCGCTTCCCGGTCGACCTGTGAGGAGGTGGACTCCAATGGGTCGATCATCGCCGTTACCGGATCACCGGGAGCCAGGTTATACATCACGAAGACCAAGATCGTAACGCCCAGGACCATCATAGGCGTCACCAAAAGACGACGCAGAATGTATTCAGTCATAACCCAGTGTCTGTTCCCTGGCCAGGTGCGTGTACGCCCCGGTGGCGCCTGCGACACTGAAAGGGCTGGGCACTGCCGCCCAGCCCCCTCTTTCACCCGCCACTGCGAGGGCAGACAGACCTAGGTCTGTTTCAGCCAGATCTTCTCGTGGGGGACGCGGACCGATTTTGCGTAGTCTGTGCCGGGATAGATGGCCTGGACTCGCGAATTGAAGATAAGCCTGCCTACCCCTCGGAAGAACGGCGCACCGTTCAGGTTTTGGTCGACCAGCAAGGCTACTTGCTTCATCAGTTCTACACGCTTGTCGAGGTCTTTCTCCTGCATGGCGGCTGCATAAACCTCGTCCAACTCCGGGTTACAGTAATTGTTCCAGTTGATCCCGCCCGCGTCAGGGGTACCTCCACATTTGACAATACGCCAGAAGTGACCCAGGGCAGTGGAGCACCCCTGGACATTGCTGTAGATGTCAAAGTCCAGGTTGTCGAATACCTCTGGGACGAAGGCGGACGGGTGGAACACCTTAAACTTCAACTTCAGCCCCATGTTGGCCGCCAGCGCCTGGAAGGTTTCTTCGCCCACCGTGGGCTCGCCTTCCACGGAGAACTCCAGTTCGCGGTCAAAGTCCCAGTTGATCTCTTCCAGAATGGTCTGGGCCTTGTCCGGGTCGAACCGGTAGTCTGTCAGCCCCTCAGGCGGCTGGTTCAGGGTGCCCACGCCGATGTGACTGAACACGTAGTTATCGCGTACGGCCAGACCGCCGGTCGTCACGGCGAGATACTCATCAATGTCTATGCCATACAGGAGTGCCTGGTGCAGTTGATGGTAGGTATCCGGGAAGCGGTTGATGTTGATGTAATACGCCCAATAACATGGGGTCGGAAAAGTCGCACTTTCAAGATGATCCATCGCTTGCAAGCGCTGGAAACTGGCCAGGTCTGGAGTGAAACCGACGTCAAGCTCTCCCTTCTCCAAGGCGGCAACCGCGGTGTTGCCATCGAGGAAGCGGAAGATGATTCCGTCCAGAAGGGGCTTCCCACCCCAGTAGTCGTCGTTGCGCTCCATCGCCAGGAACTGGTCGGGAACCAACTGGGTGCATTTGAAGGGTCCGGTCCCGATGGGCATGCCCGCAAAAGGCTCGTGGTCGACAACCTTATCGAGCGGGACGTCCTCGAACACGTGCTTGGGCGTGATGTCCATACGAGTGTTAGGGCTGGAAATGAAATCAAAGTCGGTTTCTTCCAGCTCGAGGCGAACGGTATATTCGTCAATCTTTTGGGCGCCGGTGAGATCCTCCATTGTCCCACCGTTTTCCCCCAGGTTCATGGCCCCTTTGATCTGCGGCAGCCCGCCGCTCTGGCGTGCGACATCCCTGTGGGTGGCTGCGAACCAGCTCCACATGACGTCGTCGGCAGTGAACGGCCGGCCATCGTGCCATTTAACGTTCTGGCGCAGGTGGAACACCCATACCCGATCCGGTTCCTCAACGTCCACCTTCTCGGCCAGCTCCGGTGTGATCCTGAACTCTTTCGTCTGGGGCGTCAGGCAGTCGCCCCACTCCTGACCGCGGACAAGAGCCTGTACCACCGGTGAGAACACCCTATAGTGTGAGGTGCCCCGAACCTTCCAGGGTGTGAAGTTCGTGAAGCTCAATGCCCCAGGCGCAATCGTCAAGGTCCCGCCGCTCACGGGACCGGCGGCTTCCATGGATTCGGGTTGCTGGACCGGTTCCGGGGCTGCGCTCTGTGGGGCTGGGATACACGCAGCAGCAGCAATGCCAGCTGCGCCCAGGCCAGCCGCTCGCAGAAAATCACGTCTACTCACTTCTTTACGAGTCATGGTTCCCCTCCTGGTGTAGGTATTCAGTCGCGTAGACAGTTCGGACTCAACGTAAGGGCAAGCCGTGTGGACAGGAATACATCCAAGATAATATATAATATATATAGGAATTCAGCCTTTGTCAACTCAGGAAATTCAGCTGGGTGCAGCCCAGATTTTTGGGGGGATGTGTATAGCCTGTGCAGGCTTGGGTCCGGCAAACGGACTTGGCGCGCCTTATGCACGGCAAATTGGGATCCACGCTGGGCATTGGTCGCAAGCACGACATGGGCAGGCGAGGAATGGAACTATTTCGACGATGAAGAAGCGCGCGAACGACTCTTACCTAGCGCCGGGGTCGGGCCGTGCGGGCGCGTTTGTGGGCGGTTGGAAAGGATAACGGCAGTGGTCAGTGGTGAGTGGACTGCGGGGGGTGGTGGAGAACTCTCGGCTGCTGGCCCAATTCGGGACATGGGCGTCCGCATTCGGTGGCAGGCGCACCTGCTGGAGTGGCGGCGTACGGGCGGCGGGGCTGGTGTCAGGGGGGCAT
>VYDA01000705.1 GCA_009843665.1 Caldilineaceae bacterium SB0675_bin_29
GTTCAGCCCGGCGGCGGACGAAGCGCGTGCGCAGGTCACCTGGGACGCGGAGACGGTGGAGGAGTGGCGCCTTGTCGGTTACCTCAACCGTGCGGCGGCGAACGAGTCGTTTGAGGATGACGAAGAGGATTTCGCGGAGCTGCACGTAGGCCAGGAGAACACGGTCGTCTACCGGTTGAAAGCGCGACCGGGTGCGGCCGGGCCGCTGGGTACGCTGGCCTTGCGCTGGCATCATCCGGGCAGCGGCGAAACGCAGACGCAGGCGTGGACGCTGGCTTCGGAAAGTCCTGTAGCCTGGGAGGATGTTGCGCCGATCCGGCGCCTAGCGCTGCTGGTGGCGCTGGCGGGCGAGAACTCGGCGGAGCGACTGGACGATGCGCAGGGGCGACGCAGGGCGATTGAAGCGGAGTTTGCGCTGCTGGGCGGTCTGACAGAGACGCGGCAGGGGCAGGAGTTCGGTGAGATACTGGCGGCGTCGTTGCCGGAGCCGCCGGCGTGGTTTGAGCAGGGGAGGTCGACGCGGGGCGAGTGAGGGTTGGTGTGACCAACAAAATAGTGGCACAGAGGAGGTCTGGCCAACGACAAGAACGACGAGTCAGGCCTCCGATGACTTGGTTACAACTCCTTCATATTCAAGAGAACCCCTGTGAGACGGTCCGTCAATGTTTCAAGGTGTTTGGCGGCAACGTCGTAGGAAACTGACCAGGCTTTGGCTCCTTTGACATCAATTAAGCTAGCGAATTTAACTTCAGTGAATTCATCTACCCATCCGTAGAGAAATTCTAGCAGTTTGGGATCAATGCCCTCGTAACCCAATATGTTTGCGCCGAAAGAGACATTTGCGAATCCGTGCAACCCTTTCACTCCCGGCGGGTAAAGCCATGCGACCGAAACGGGACGTTGTGACAGTGAACACCGCATTCGGATACTGACCCCAGCCGAACCCCAGAAGAAGATGGCGCCAGAGTTTTCGGAGATGTCAAGGATCCTATCTGCAACGCGACGCGCCACTTTGCTAGGAAGTTCCTGCAAGAACGTATCTCGCGTCAGCTTTCGACGCGACCTAGCCCCACTACGCGATGGACCAAATAATGCTGCGTTTCTTCCAATTACTCGAGGCACAAGAGTCTGAAGTGATTCCCCACGGTACTGTTTGATCTCCACCGCAAGAACCTCTATTTGCGGCATTTGAGCATTGAGAAATTCTATTACGCGCGCCAGTGGATCGGGGATTTCGTCGGCTACAAACAGCAGCCGCAACCGCTTGGCAGCTAGGTTCGTGGCGACACTTTCCCAATAGGCATCAGCGTCGGGCTCTTCGTCGGCTTCCAGCAACGCGGCCAGCCGTTCGATTGGTTCAAGCCCTTGCTCGTCACTTGCGCTCTCGAAAGTTTGGCGGAGTTCGCTCGCCGTCCACGTTTGCGCTGCGTGTGCAGCGTATTCCAGCATCTGCCCAACAATTTCACACCGAATCTCACGGTTTGAGCCGCGCTTCACTTCCACCAGTGTCGGCACAGCATCCTGGTCAATGATCAGGTGGTCCAGGGACCAGCGCTCATTTGAGTCAGAGCTTTCGGCGATTCCCTTTTCACGGGTGATAAGGATCCAGCGTCTCGGATCATCCGGCCGAACCTGTTCGCCGTCCAACAGCTCTGGATTGTTGGCAATTAGTGCTTGCAGCTCATCCTCAGTGGAAAAAGGCTCCACTTCCAGGGGTGCTAGTTTTCCGCTCTCGTCCTTTGTGTAAATGCGTTCAGCCATGGATCTGTCCTTAACTCTCGGTGGACACCCTTGTGCCGTCAAGCTAAGCAATGCTATCACCAGGACAATGTCCGGGTCAACAAGATTCTGTAGGAAATCACCTCAGAATTCGGGTCTCTCGGCGTCCAACTTAACCAATCACAGTACAGCTGATCGCTTGCAGAATCCGGTTATTCATTGTGCCGTCAGTGTGCTAAGATCGTACTATTTCCCATCAACTGTCCGCTCGGTTTGGGCGAAGTCGTAGCGTGTCTCACTTGTGTATAAGGATTGCGAATGTTGTCTCCGCGATTGTTTGCTGTGGTTGTTGGAATCAATCATTACCGAAGCAGTGTGATCTCCGATCTGGGCGGTTGCGCCAACGATGCCAGGGCGATTTATGGGTTTCTGACGCAGCGGCTGGGCGTGCCGACTGAGAATATACGGCTGCTGACATCTACGGGGGCGGAAGCGGATGAGAAGCTCCCTTCCAGGCAGAACATCATCGACGGCTGGCGGTGGCTGATCGAGCAGGCCAGGACCGGCGACCAGCTGTTTTTCCATTACAGTGGGCACGGTTCCCAGGCCATCTCCGACGACCCGTATGAGCCGGACGGCTACGACGAGACGCTGGTGCCCAGCGACAGCCGTACGACGGATGACAGGGGCAGGCCGGTCTACGATATATTGGACAAGGAGCTGGCGGCGCTCATTGCGGCGGCCGAGGAGAGAGGGGCGCGGGTGACGGTGGTGCTGGACTGCTGCCACGCGGGTTCGGGCACGCGGGCGTTTGTGCCGGTGCGGCGGACGGCGGCGGACCGGCGGGCGCGGCCTGTGGGCACGGTCCTGCCGGAGGCGTCGGGGGCAAGAACGGTTGCCAGCCGGCACTGGTCGGGGAAGCTGGGCAGCGAGCACGTTCTGCTGGCCGGTTGCCGGGATGAGGAGATGAGCCACGAGTACCGTTCGCCGACCAACGGCGCGTGGTACGGGGCGATGACCTATTTTTTGCTGCAGAAGCTGCAGGAGCTACACCCGCAGATGAGTTGGCGGGAGGTGCACGACGCGGTGCAGGCCCAGGTCCACGGCGTCTATGCGAGGCAGATCCCGCAGTTGGAGGGGCCTGGCAACCGGGCGGTCTTCGGCGAGTTGACGCCCCACGCCGGCTCCTATCTTAACGTCATCAGTGCCAGGGAGGCGGGTCATACGGGAAATGACGTGATCATTCGCATTGGCGGCGGCGCTGCGGTCGGTCTGACGCCGGGCAGCCACGTGGAGCTGTTTCCGGCGGGCAGCGAGGCACTGGACGGCCGGGGGCTTGGTCGCGGCGAGGTGATCGAATCCAGAGTCGATTCGTCATACGCGCTGATCAAGGGTGTGCGTCACACGGAGTTCAGTCTGCCTGCGAGGGCGAAGGTGACGGCGTACGGATACCAGAGGTTGATGTACGAGGTGACCTGCGCCGATCCTTTTGTGCTGGCGGAGTTGACCACTGCGCCTTCTTCCCCTTTCCTGCACGCGGTGGGACGAAGCACGCAGGATGGATTTACCCGATTCCACGTGGCTGTCGAAAACGATGCCTACGTAATCCAGGACGGCAGCGGCGTCCAGATCGTGGAGGACAGGCCGCCGCGTACGCAGGCGGGGGCGGCCAAGACGGCTGCGTATCTGCACCATCTGGCGACCTTTCACAATGTACGCACGCTGTTGAATCCGTCGCCGATGGCGCTGATGGAAGAGGCGCTGAGCATTGACGTACAGACTTACACGCGGGCCAGCTTTACGTCTCCCAAGGACGGGGAGCCGCTGGGGCAGGACGGCGTGCTGCCGCCGGGACGCAAGCTGTGGATCACGGTTCGGAACAACAGCTCTGAGAATCTCTATGTGACCGCCTTCTCGTTGTCGGCGCAGTTCGGCATCCGACGCATCTACCCGGAGCGGGCGCCCTACCAGCTGGTGGCGCCGGGCAAGGCGTTTTTCATCCACAACATCGAGCCGACCGTGAAGGAGCCGGGCGCGGAATCTGAGACGGCGGTTTTCAAAGTCTTCGCCACGCGCGTTCCCACGTCATTTGACGTGCTGGAGATGCCTGAACTGAACGAACCGCAAGGGACGGAACAGACGCGGGCGTTCGGGCCGCTGGCCGAACTGATGAATGGCATCCGGTACGACGGTCCCCGTGTGCGCAATCTGATGGTACAGCGGGACGATACGCATGATCGCTGGATTACGAAGCAGGTTACGGTCACGGCCTTACGGAGGCAGGAGGAGTGTGCCCTGCCGGAGGGACAGAACAGGATCAATGTGGGGACGGACCTGGACATAACGGTGGAGAAGCCGGCGGGCCTGGGGGGTTTGCTGGTTGTGAGCAGCCTGAAGCAGTTGGCCTGGGATGCAGAGGATCCGATCTCGTTGCCGCCGGGATTGAACAGTCCGGAAGCGGCGCCGTTTTTCCAGCCGCTCTCATTCTCGCACGGTGTGGGGGGCGGTTCGCCCGGTGTGCTGGTTCTGGACACATCGGCGAAGCAGCTTTCGACGATTAGCGCCGAGTCGCCGCTGCGCATTGCGCTGAGCGTGGAGAATAACCCTGATATCGCGGGCATCGTTGCGGTCGCGTTCGACGGTGAGTACTACTACATGGTCGGCCACCCAACCGAGGCCCAGAACCTGTCCCAAGACGGTGACAGAAGACGCATGGCGGTGGAGATCACGCATCTGCCGATCCCGGATGCGGCAGCGGCGAAGCGCGGTTCTGCGGGCAACCGGTGGTGGTCAAGGGTGAACGCCAAGGGCGCGAGCAGGGCTGAAGGCAGGGATGGCAAGGGCGGGAGAGGCGTGTTTGGGCGGCTGTTCGGCTATTTGCAGGAGGAGTGGCGGATGGCGGCGGAGGCGGCGGCGGGCAAAGAGCCGGCGCCGGACGAGGAGGCGGCGGAGCCACCGGTCCGCGATACGAAACATGCCGTGCGCGTTCTTTTCTACAAACTGTTTTATCAGAAGCTGCCGCCGGACCTGGGCGTACGCCAAGTCCGCATGGAGTCGGGCGGCGCACCGGTCTATTCGAAGGTTACGGCGCAGGACGTGTCCAAGGCGCGGCGTGCGCTGCTGATCACGCACGGGTTCGGCAGCAGCACCGAGAAGCTGGTCCAGAGGGCATTGCCGCATCTGAAGGAGCTGGACGAATACGACCTGGCGTTGACTTTCGACTATGAGACGATCAACACGGGCATCCGGGAGAGCGGGCTGCTGATGACAACGCAGTTGCGCCGTCTTGGATTTGGGACCGAAAAGGGTCCGCCGCTTGATATTTTCAGTCACAGCATGGGAACGCAAGTCGCCAGAGTCTGCGTCGAGATGGAGAGCGGGCACCAGTTTGTGGAGCGGGTGATCATGGTGGGGGCGCACAACACGGGCACTGCGCTGGCCGAGTCGCACCGGCTGATTCCGTGGCTGGCGACGATCATACTCAATCAGGCTGGGTTGATGGACTTTGAACTCCTGGCCCAACTCCTGGTGATAGGGATCTCGCGACTGACCACCGGAATACAGGACCTAGCGCCGAGCGCGGAGCTGTATCAGAAGCTGAATGACCCGCGCAATGAGGTTGACGTGAGGTACTATATTCAGATCGGCATAAACACCGAGATGGACGGCCCAATTAACTGGCGCAAGCTATTCTCCAAGACGGAGATGACGCGAATGCTAGACAAGGCGTTGGACC
The DNA here is from genome assembly GCA_009843665.1 of Caldilineaceae bacterium SB0675_bin_29. GTDB lineage: Bacteria > Chloroflexota > Anaerolineae > Caldilineales > Caldilineaceae > Bin5. The sequence goes on from VYDA01000705.1 coordinate 5,456, forward strand.
AGGTGCTGGGGCCGAACGACCTGCTGGTCGGGGTAGCGTCGGCGCGGGGTGTACGGGGCGGCAACTGGCCGGACCTGCAGGTGGATGTTATCGGCTGCCATCACTTCGAGTATTTCTACGCTAAAGAGTCACTCGAAGGGCTGCGCAGGGAGTTCAAGTAGGCGCCGGCAGCCGGTTTCAGGCTCGTTTTGAAGGCGGGCGTCAAAGTTGCTGGCGCTCGGACAGTTCGGCCCATCGTTCGAAGGCCGATTCAAGCGACAACTCGACTTCTGTCAGTTCTGCTGAGAGGC
>VYDA01000037.1 GCA_009843665.1 Caldilineaceae bacterium SB0675_bin_29
GGGTTGGGAACGAGGGAGGGCGGGTAGGTGAAGATCTGCGGCGGCGACTTGAGCGAGGTGGCGAGCATCCAGCCGAAGGGCAGCAGCATGGCGACGCTGCCCAGGATCAGGGCGACGTGAAGGAGCAGGTGCCCCGTTTTAAGAGTCCTGCCTGATGCGGCTTGCGTGCGTATCGTCGCAGGCGTCGTCGTTGTGGTGGTGGTTGTCACGATTCCCCGCCGGCTTCGTAGTGCACCCAGCGTCGTTGGAGGCGCGTCTGCACGAGGGTGAAGATGAAGATGAAGATAAAGAGCACCCAGGCGACGGCCGCTCCTCTGCCCATGCGTTGGAATTCGAAGGCCATCTGGTAGATGTAGTAGACGATCGTGAGCGTGGCATTGGCCGGACCGCCCTGGGTCATGACGAATGCCTCGCTGAAAAGCTGGAAGGCACCGATCATCTGGATGACCATGAGGAAGAAGGTGGTGGGACTGACCATGGGAAAGGTTACGGAGCGGAAGCGCTGCCAGGCGCTGGCGCCGTCGACCTTGGCGGCATCGTACAGTTCAGTCGGTACGCCTTGCAGGGCAGCCAGGTAGATCACCATGGTAAAGCCGGTGTTTTTCCACAGGGTCAGGATAACGACGGCAGGTTTGGCCCAATCGGGATCGTTGAGCCAGTCCGGCGGGCGGATGGGGAGGCCTGTTGCGGACCCCAGTTCCCAGACGGCTGCGGCCAGAATGCCGAAATCGCGGTTGAAGAACCACTGAAAGACGAGGGCAGCGGCAACGATCGTCGTCACTACCGGCATGAAATAGATCAGGCGGTAGACTTCAAGCCCGCGCAAGCCCTGGTTCAGCGCAACCGCGAGCAGCAGGCCAAAGGCAAGCTGAAGGGGGACGATGGTAACGATGAAGTAGAAGGTATTGACAAGGACTTTGCGAAAGACCAGGTCGCTGGAGAGGAGTTGGGTGTAGTTCTTGAAGCCAACGAATTCCGGCGGGGAGAGCAGAGACCATTCAAAGAGGCTGAGGGCCAGGGATGCGACGACAGGGATCGCCACGAAGATCAGGAAGCCGGCGAAACTGGGTAGCAGGAATAGGTAGGCTTCCCACTGCTGGTCCGGCTGGTAACGCCGCCAGCGCGGCAGGGAGCTTTGTGAGGATGTGGACGCGGTCATGGCGTCATTGGCACGTGGCAGGCAGCCAGTAGCCGGTCTCGTAACTGGCTACTGGCTGCTGGCTGCCGGTCAGCACTTGAGCTTATTTCGGGAATCCGTTCTCTTCAAGGAAGGCGTCCACCTGCTCGCAGATGGAATTCAGACCTTCTTCGACGCCGACTTCACCGATGAGGATCTGATCGCGTCCCGGGTTAATGAATGAGCCGCCAATCTGGCTCCATTCGACGAAGTAGCCGATGCGCCCCATGCGGGCGTTCTCACCTTCGGTGATGAAAGCCTGGCGGTTGGCCGGGGGCTGTCCACTGTTGAGGAAGGCGTCGGACTTGGCGGTTGACTGCAGGGCAGGCAGGATCTCACCGGAGGCGGTGTAGATGCGCTGGCCGCCATTGGTGCTCTGGAGCCAACTCAGGAAGGTCCAGGCCTCTTCCTTGTTGTCGCTGAGGGCGCTCATGACCCAGGCTGCGCCGCCGGCGGCGGAGGCGCGATGGCCGTCAGCGGGAATCGGAATGACCGAGACATCGTAGTTCATGCCGGCGGCGTTGAAGGCAGAGACGCGGCTGGCGTTCTGAATGATCATCGCCACCTGGCCGCTCTGGAAGACAGCGGCGTCACCACCGGCCTGGCTCATGTTGGCCGGGGGCATGAAGTAGTTGTTGTCGATCATGCCCTTGAAGAACTGGACGGCCTGGACCACTCCGGGCTCGTTCAGAGCACAGCTGGAGGGGTTGCGCATGTCATCCAGAGCCATGCCGCCTTTCTGCATGACCCAGATCATCCATTTGCCACCCTCCATGCCGAGTGCATAGCGGGAGACGCGGCCGCTGTCCTTGACGACGGTGAGCTGCTCTGCTGCAGCCGTAAGGTCGTCCCAGGTCCAGGTGTCATCGGGATAGGGGACGCCGACCTCGTCGAAGATGTCCTTGTTGTAGTAGAGGACCTCAAGGCCGATGTCGCGGGGGAAGCCGTACACGCTGCCATCGTACATGGCATACTGAAGCAGAGACGGCCAGTAGTCGTCGGTATTGTAGCCGCTGGCCTCGATCCATGGGTCGAGGTTTTCCAGCACGCCCTCGGAGGCATAGTTGACGATGGGCGAGAGGAAGAGGACGTCGGGGACGACCGACGAGTCACCGCTGGCCCAGAGGGTCTTAATCTTTGTGAAGTAGTCGCCCCAGGGCTCGGCCAGGATCTCGATGACAATGTCGTCCTGTTCTTCCATAAAGGCATCGGCCACAGACTGATGGGTTGCGACCTCTGCGGGGCTGCCCCACATGGCCCAGGTAATGGTTACCGGGCCGTCGTCGGCCATCTCCATGCCGCTATCAGCTGCCGGTGCGATGGGGGCGCAGGCAGAGATAAGCAGTGCGGCCAGCGCCAAGACGATCAACGCTTTGAAACTGAAACGGTTCTGCCATAGTCGGTTTTGCATTCGTTTCCTCCCTGGATACTTCTGAGACTTCAAAAGAATAGTCGCATGCGCTCCTGCCCGAAAGGAACGCGATGGGGTTGCGTAAACTGCCGAAATACCGTGAGCATACGCGGTCAATCTATTGTACAAGAATCGTGGTAGCGGTTCAAACGCGTTTTTCTCCTGTCAGGGCCATCCAAGCCCCAATCAAGCGGCTTCCTCGCCGGTGGAGAAATGGGTTAGCCAAGTCCGATTCAAGAGGACCGGCGGCGCAGTCGGGCCAGTTCGGCTTCGAGCGACTGCAACCGCTCTTCGGCTTGTCTGTGGGCGGCTGCTTCGGCGTCGGCCCGTTGCTCGGCCAGCTGGCGGGCAGTTGCTTCGGTTTCGGCCCGTTGTTCTGCTTGCTGGCGGGCGGCAAGAGATTCCTGGTATTTGGGAAGCACAAACCCCTGATATACGTCGTCGAGTGCGAGCTCCTCAAGCGCCGTCAATTCGTAGAGATCGCTGTGCCGGAATTGGAAGCCGGGCAGCAGCTGGGAGCGAATCACCCCGGCGGCGTCGGGTTGGATCTCTTCGTATTGGCGGTCCGGAGTCCGGTGGAAGAAGTGCATGTGTTCGCCGGTGGGGTCGAGAATGTAGTACTCCTGTACGCCGGCCAGCCCGTAGTCGCGCCTTTTCTCTTCGGTATCGCGCCGGACTTCGACCTGTGTAGAATCGGAGATGAATTCGATGACGGCGTCGCAGACCCCGGCAAAGGAGCGCTGGTCCACGCGTCCCCAGGGGACAGGGTTGCTGTTCAGAATGATGCCGATGTCCGGCTTTCGGACGGCTTTGCGGATTCCTGACGGCTCGGATACATCCTTCATGGTGAGGACGAAGCCGGTCTCCAGATTGATCAGTTGTGCGATGTCATGCGAGTAGAGGTACTGAGCGAGCAGGAAGAGGAACCAGAATCCAAGTTCGATTTGGGGGGCATTGGCCGAGGGTTTTGCCTCCAGAATGCCATTGTTCCATTCGTAGCTGACGTCGATGTCCGGGTAGGGGTTCTCGTACCATTTTTCCCAGTATTCTTCGAGGGAGACACGACGTCCTTCATCCGGCGCGAGGGGATTGACCGGCGGAGTCCGATCCTTGGTCTGCTCTGTCTGTTCCTTTTGCAGATCGTGCAGTGCTTCTGCAGATCCCATGTTTTCTCCTATCGCTCTGACAGGTCTGACTTTATCCCATGTGCGGCGGTCGGCTCTGTGCGGATTCTTACACAGTTCGTGTGACCGTTTCCGGTATCCGGCAGGTTGACCTGTACGGCCGGCTATTTTTTGCTTGCGGCCAGCGTGCGGCGGATCTGGTCCAGGTGGGCTTCGCCGTGTTGAACGTAGAGTTCGAGCTGCCTGGCCAGGGTGACGGGGCCGCTTTCGGGGTGCTGGCCGGTGCGCTGCCAGGCGTCCTCCGGCAGATTTTCCCAGAAGACGACCCAGCGGGCGTGGAGCGCCTTCAACAGTGCAATCGAATCGGAGAGGTCGTCGCTGCTGCCGTCGGTGAGCAGGGCCCAGGCGCCTTCGTCGTAGGGTTTGAGGGTTGGGTTGTCTTCGGTTGCCATCAGCTTGCAGCGCACATAGCTGTTGATGTGGGAATCTGCGAGGTGATGGACGTTCTGGGCGACAGTCCATTCACCAGCCAGTGGTTTTGCGGTCAGTTCCTGCGGCGAAAGCCCGGAAACCAGTTCTTCGACCTGCAGGGGCAGGCGGCGGATCTTATCGATGGCATCTTCACGGGCGCTGGATGCGGGCATGTTTGTCAATTCTCACTGTATATGACAGTCAACTCGTCATATGCGCTTGGGGTCGGCAACACGCTACTCCGAGGCATGGTCTGTTCTGGTAACGGTCAGCCGTTGGCCCGCGGACGGGGCAGATACGGTTGACCACTGCCCATCGGGCCAGCGGATGAGGAGGAGACGGGGCTGGGTTTCGGCGGGAAAGCCAAAGTGGAGCTGGCCCGGGTCGCTGGAGAGGTAGCCGCGGGTTACGCGCACGTCGCGGCGCAGGCGGCCTGTGGGTGTTTCGAGAATGGCTGTGGCGCCGATGGCTGCGGGGTTGGCGCTGCCGGGCTGGCGCAGTTGAACCTGCAATGAGGCGCCGCCGCAGAGGCGGTTTTCGAAGAGCTGGGCGTTGCCGCGCAGGTTGTTGACGACGATATCGAGGTCGCCGTCGCCGTCGAGGTCACCCTGGGCTGCGCCGCGTCCGCCGCGCTCGCTGCCGAGGCCCCAGCCGGGCATGTGTTCGAAACGGCCGCCGGTGTTGCGCAGTGCCTGATTGCGTTCGACGAGTTCGTGATCGTCCATGTGGGCGAAGGTTGTGGACTCGGCAAAGCCGTTGACGATGTAGAGATCGAGTTGCCCGTCCTGGTCGAGGTCGCCGAAGAGGCTGGCCCAACTCCAGCCGGTGGCGTCGAGCAGGCGGTCACGTCCGAGATTTTGGAACTCGCCGTCCTTGTCGGCCACGAGGAGCATATTTTCCATGCGCTGGGGGTCGCCGGCCGGAAGGGGAGGGTGTTCCTTCTCCATGAGCGGCGCCCAAGCGCGCATGGTTTCGGGGTTCATGTCGAGCGGTTTCATGTCGCTGGCGAAGAGGGCGGTGCGGCCGGAGTTATCGACGTCGGCGAGGTCGAAGCTCATGGTGCTGTGGGTTGTTTCGGGGAAGATTGACGCCAGTTGCCAGCCGTCGGCGTGGTTGCGCCAGAACTGGTCGGGCAGAGCAAAGTCGTTGCCGACGAGAAGGTCGAGGCGGCCGTCGCCGTCCTCGTCCCAGAGGGCGATGGCGAGGGCCTGGGCCTCTTCGGCGAGGCGCTGGGCGCGGAAGCGGTCGGGTTCGTTCCAGTGGATATAGACGCCGGCCTCATCTCTGAGCAGGTATTCGTTGCCCAGCTCGGTGAGCAGCCCGATATCGTAGGAGGCGGTGACGGCGTCAAGGTCGCCGTCGGCGTCCAAATCGGCCCAATCCATGGCATAGGCGGGCTTGGCAAGTCCGTTGACGAACTCCTGTACGAAGCGGCCAGGCTCGCCGGCGGCCAACTCGTCGCCGCGGTTGCGCCAGAAATTGATTGCGCCGCCGACGCGTGTCAGGGCCAGGTCGGTCCAGCCGTCGCC
>VYDA01000658.1:0-1298 GCA_009843665.1 Caldilineaceae bacterium SB0675_bin_29
TAATTATACCCCATGGCCAGACAGCTGAAGCCAATAGCTATGCGGTCCGCAACCTGCCGCATGCTCAAGCGGCAAGCGACATGATCACTGCCACCGGTTTTCGCCTCCGATGACGAACGCGCAGATTCTCATTCAAATCGATGAACGGTTTCAGGCGTGCGTGGAAGAAGCCTGGCTGGCGGCAGCAGCACGGGCGACACTGCGCGCCTGTGTGAGGGACGAGCTCTCCCTTTCAATTCAGGTGGTGGACGACGCCGAGATGCAGCGCTACAACCGCATTTACCGCCAGCAAGATGCCCCGACCGATGTGTTGAGCTTCGCCGTCCAGGAAGGATCAACGATCTCTTCCGAGATGCCCGACACCCTGGCCGCCGAACTGGCTTCTGAACTGGGCGATCTGCTGCTGGCCTTCCCCTACGCGTCTCGCCAGGCCGAGCGCCACGGCCACTCAATCGCCGCCGAGATGCAACTCCTGGTTGTCCACGGTACGCTGCACCTGCTTGGTTACGACCATGACACGCCAGCGCGGCAGGCAGAAATGTGGCGGAAACAGACAGAGATCCTCAGTTCACTTATCGACGAGGATCTAACGCCTCGCCTGACCACCCCGGACTGGTAGATGAAGCCGCCCGCCCGCGCCCGAAATTTCTGGCAGAGTCTCGCCTTCGCCCTTGCCGGAGTGCGCCACGCAAGCCGCAGCCAGCGCAATCTACGCATTCACATCACGATCGCAGTCGCAGTTGTAATCGCAGGGTTCGTACTCGGCATTAGCCGGACAGAATGGGCCGTGGTCGTTACCCTGATCGTGCTGGTCATCGGCCTGGAGCTACTCAATACCGCCATCGAAGCGTTGGTGGATCTGGCCTCTCCTGAACCGCATTCACGCGCTAAGGTTGCAAAGGACACGGCCGCTGGCGCGATCCTGATAGCCGCTTTGGGCAGCGCCGCTGCCGGCCTGATCATCTTCCTACCCCGCCTCTGGCAGATCTTATCCTGAATTCGGCGCCCAAGATTGGAACGCCACCGCAGTCAACAAGCCGTTATTCCCCATTTTCTCTGCGGCGCTCAGGCAGCCTCAGTATCGCAGGCACGCCAACAAATGCGATCAATCCGCTCATCAGGAACGCGTTCTCAAGCCCGAACCTGTCCGCTACACTGCCCAGCAACCACAGCGCAGGCGACCGGATTACGAAATTGGCCATCAGGAAGAGACCATTGGCCAAGGCCCGATTCTGTTGAAAACTGTCCTGCACAACCGCCAACAACACGGCCGATGGCGAAAGCATCGTAAATCCCAG
>VYDA01000658.1:1308-2625 GCA_009843665.1 Caldilineaceae bacterium SB0675_bin_29
CATCCAGCCAGAACTGTTGAGAAATCCCAAAAAGAGTATGGGCGACACAAGAAACAGGACAATCAGGATCTTTCTCCGTCCCAACCAGTCGCTGGCGGTACCCATAGTCAGTGCGCCCAGCACGCCCGCCCCTTCCAACAGTGTTAGCGACAGCCCCGCAATCTCGAACTCATATCCTTTCACATCCTGCATGAAAATCGGCAAATAGGTCGTCATTGAGATCGACATAAAGACACGGGCAGCCATGATCCAGAGCAGAGGAGGGTAAACCTTTCGCGCAGCCGGCAACAACTGTTGCAGGGACAGCAACCTGCCCTGCGAAGGCCGCGCCGAGACCCCGCGCAGTCGCCAGTAAAGGAAAACTGAAGCCATCCAACCAAACACCGCCACCCGCCATATCCCTTCAAGCCCAAACCAGCTGACGGCTGCAATTACCAACAAGGGCCCCACAGTGCGCCCCAGCTCTCCGGCCGCCATGAAGAAGCTCATGCCGGTTCCCACTCGGTTGCCTGAAATGCGCCCGATCATCGCCGGCGCCGGCGCATGGAAAGCAGCCGAGCTCAGACCCCCTACAAACAGTAACAGAGCCAGTAGTGCATAACTGTTCGCCATCCCCAGCAAACTACACACGCTGGCAGTCACTGCCGGAGCAAGGATAATGAAGTAACGTAAACTGATTCTGTCGGCCGCATGGCCAATGAACGGCTGTAGCAGGCTGGGAATCTGCATAAAAATAGCCAGGCCCCCAATCGCCGCATAGTCGACCGCCAGCCTTTCGCGAATAAGTGGAAGTAGAGGAGGCACAAACGCGGTGAAAATGTCATGGACGAAGTGGCCCGTGACGATCGTCAGCACCTCTCGGGTCTGAAACTCCTTGCTTTCCGAAGGTTCGTCCTGTATGGTGGCCGAATCTACGTGGTGACCTGTTGTCGCTGACATGGTGAGCTCTAACCCTGTGCGGACCCGCCTGTTGCCGGAGTTTGGGCAAGCGGAATGTTGACGTTTTGCAAATCAAGTGGGTATCGGCTGATTGTAACATCAGTTCATGAGATGACAAGCACCCTAAAACAGTCAATAGAGAAGAATCTTCTGACTCAAAAGGGAATACTCAGTGGCCTCCATTCCTGGGCATAACTATCTTGCACCTTTCACAGTTCAAACAGCGAGCGTCAGATCAAGGACACATCCACTATTTTCGTACACTTGACACGCCCAATCCCTTAATTTATATTGTTTTCAGTTTTCCCTCGGACGGTATCTGAATGCATTTTCTTTGGTCTTAACCTGGAAGGATCACCACCGCTTGTCACCCACAGG
>VYDA01000658.1:2635-5710 GCA_009843665.1 Caldilineaceae bacterium SB0675_bin_29
ATCAACATGATCAAGCGCACCGTAAGCCGACGTGACTTCCTTGCCTTGTCCGGCGCCACTGCTGCCGGAGCAGTCCTGGCCGCCTGTGGGCCGGCGGCCGCACCCGCCGCCGAGTCCGACGAAGGCGATATGCCCGCCGCCGAAGGATATAACATCGTATATACCTACCCGCACCCGGACACAAACATGCTCGGAGGCAACCAGCGACTGATCCTCGAACGCTACGACTCGATGGTTCCGGGCACGGACGTTCAGGTGGAACTCAAGACTGGCTATGAGATGTCCCGTGTGCAGGCTGACCTCGCCGCCGGCACGGCGCCCGATCTGTTCTGGGCCGGCTACACCTCCGTCATCCAGGCCATTGACGAGGGCCTCATCGTCAACCAGCAGGAGTACATGGAGGCCGCCGGGGTCGACTTCGACGACTTTGTCGATGGTATTGAAGCAATCTACGCCCCGCCGACCGTGGGCGGCTACTTCTGGGGCATGCCCTACGAACAGGTCGTCGTGCTCTTCGCCTACAACGTCGCCGCCCTGGAAGAATCCGGCATGGAGCCGCCTCCCAAGGACTGGACGTGGGATGAACTTATCGAATGGGGTGTCGCTGTTACCCGCGACGTGAACGGCAAGCGCCCTGATGAAGATGGCTTCGATTCCAACGAGGTTGATATCTGGGGCGTCGCCTACTGGCAGCACTTCGCCATCCAGGAATATCTACCCTGGACCGCCGGTCAGCTCTACGTTGACGAAACTCGCACAAAAGCCACTATCAACAACGACGGTGTCCGCGATTCCCTCCAATACTTGCGCGACGCCTATGCCAGCGGGGCCGCCACCGAGAAGCCGCCCGAAAAGGGCCTCGTTTCCGGCAAAGTCGTATTCCAGGAAGTCGGAAACTGGGGTCTGCTCGACTTCGAAAAACAGATCGGAGAAGGTGGGCTTGGCGCCCTTTACACACCCAGCCATCCCGTGCATCAAATTACCGCAACCCCCTGGTACGACAAAGAGCTGTGGATGCCTGTCCAGGACGACAAGAATCGCGAAGCCGCCGCCTACGAGTTCTCCGAGTGGTGGGCGCTCGGGGATCCCTATCTCGAATTCTGCCTCGAGACCGGCTACTTCCCCTTCACCAAGAGTCACTTCGCCGACCAGCGCTGGCTCGATGCGATCGCTGGCAAGGAGTTCATGGAGATCGCCGGGGAAATGCCCGCCTACGCCACCAACACGCGCTTCTGGGCCTTATTCAAAGGCGCGCAAGAGGCCCAGCAATCCATGTACGAGTTGTGGGACCTGGCCGTGCATACCGATGAGGACCTGGGCGTACTCATGGCCGCCGCCGAAGCCGAAGTCCAGCGAATCATCGACAAGTACAACTAGCCTCGCGCCGCAAATACGAATTGAATCTGGGACCGGGGGCGATTCGCCCCCGTCTGCCCAACTCTGCTGGTCCTGTTCATGTAAGCGGCACGTTCACGGATTCAGCCGTTCTCACCATTACCAATAAGAGTGGATTGCTCGGGTCGGTCCCTTCCTTAGCTGACATCGTGCCCGTTGGCAATTCATTATATGCGCCCATGGATACGTCGCCTGGCGGCATTTGGGCCGACTGGAGCGCTGAGGACGATCACAGTCCAAAACCTGCCTGGATCTCGCCTCGGTTAAGCCTGCAATACGCGTGATCCGAACCACACCCACCACTCTGGAGGTAGAAATGATCGATCTGAGCAGACGAAGCTTTCTGAAAGCCGCCACAGGCGCGGCCGGAGTCGGCTTGTTGGCCGCCTGCCAGCCGGTTGCAGCCCCTGCCGACTCTTCCGATATGGCATCCGATTCTCCGGATGAGACGGTCGCCGAGCTGGAAATGTGGACCGAGATGGCGACCGTCCCCTGGTTGGGCGCGATGGACGAAATCGTCGAAAGCTTCAACAGCGCCAACCCAGGCATCCATGTCACTCACAGCGGATTCTCCGGCCTGGCATACGAGCAGGCCACCAAGACCGCCTTTGCCGGTGGCGCCGTGCCCGATTTCCTGCAGACCGACGCCGGTCCCGGCGCGCTTTCCGCCTTCATTGAGGCCGACCAACTCCTGGACTTGACCGACGTCGTCGAGGAGAGCAAGGGAGCCATCTACCCCGATGCCCTCGACTCGGTCCTCTACAAGGGCCGCTACTGGGGCGCACCTTGGGCAATGACCGTCGCCAACCTCATGTACTACAACGCCGGCATTCTTGACGAGCACGGCGTCGACCCCGCTACGCTGACCACCTGGAGCGCCTTCACCGACGCTTGCCATACGTTCCAGCATGCCGGTGTCACGCCAGTCCTGATCGGCGCCAAGAATGCATGGCCCGGCGGCCATTGGGCGCAGCACCTCTACATCAGGACCTTTGGCGTCAAAGGCTCGGTCGATCTCTTCCTCCGCGGCCTCGATGTCAACCATGAGTCCGACCTGCGATTCACCGATCCGGCCGGCGTCAGGGTATGGGAACTGATCAAGGAGCTCCTTGACAGCGAATACTACTCCAGGGGCGTGCTCTCCGACGACTATCCCGCTGCCTTTGGCAAGCTCTTCCGCGGGGACGGTGCCTTCTTCCAGACCGGCGGTTGGTTGCTGGGTGAATGGTTTGCACAGGAAAATCCACAGATCGACCTCCAGTTCATGCTCATGCCGGCTATCGACGATATCGCCGAAAGCAACGCTGACGAGGTTTCTTTCAACGCCCGCACGCTGATCGTGCCCAAGGAATCAGCACATCCCGCAGAAGCCCAGGTGTTCGTCAAGTGGTACCTGCAATCCGAAGACCCGCACAGGATCTGGTACAAACATCTGCCCGGCGAAGCGCCTCCCATGCCCCTCTCGACGCCGATGGAAAATCTGCGGCCGGAGTCTTCCCGGCTCATAGATCTTCTGGACAGCGCTCCGGCACTGACCATCATGATCGAGCGGGCTATGGACTACAACATCGGCCAGGAGATCCTGTGGCACGGCTCCAGCGGTGTATTGAGCGGCGCTCTCGCCTGAAGAGGCTGCCGAACGCGCCGAGAATCTGGTGCTTGAGTGGCGCGAGGCACGCA
>VYDA01000645.1:0-995 GCA_009843665.1 Caldilineaceae bacterium SB0675_bin_29
GCCTATGCTCGCCATTAACGAAAAACTTTACACCGGCGATATGGTTCAGATGCGCAAACCCCATCCTTGCGGGGGCGACCACTGGGAGATCGTTCGCGTGGGCGCCGATATCGGCCTGCTCTGTGAAACCTGTGGACGCCGCGTCCTCCTGCCCCGTCGCAAGTTCGCCCGCGGCGTCAAGAGGTTTGTCCGTCGCAGTCCACAAGCCCCGAAAGACCTGGATGGCACCTCATAGTGCAGATCCCGCCTGACACCAGGACGGTCGCGCCGTCTACTTAACCAAATCGCGGTTGTCCTGCCTGCCTTTGCGCCATACGAAATACGCAATACTTTAGAGGCAGGTTTTCAATCTGAAAGCACACTACGGAGGAGTGCACCTATGCAACGGGATGCCCTGGTCCGCTATCTCGACGACACCCTCCGCATCCGCGAAATCGCCGACTACGGCCCCCAGGGGCTGCAAATTGAAGGTAGCGCGCAGGTCGAAAAAATCGTCGGAACCGTGGACGCCCACCAACCCTGCGTCCACGCCGCGATCGAACGCGGCGCTGACCTCCTTTTGGTGCATCATGGCATCCTCTGGGGCGATGCCAGGCCTCTGGCCGGCAGCTACGGGCAGCTCGTGCGCACCTTCATCGAGCATGACCTCAATCTCTACGCCGCCCACCTGCCCCTGGATGCCCATCCGCAATGGGGCAACAATGCCGAGCTCGCCCGGCGCCTCGGTCTCTCGGTCATCGACTGGTGGGCCGACGTCAAGGGCACGCCCCTCGCCGTCCTCGCCAGGTACGATCAACCGGTCGCCTTTCAGGAGCTGGTCGCCCGCTTCGAGGAACGCGTGGGCAGCCCCCAGCTCGTCCAGGCGGAAGGGCCGACTCAAGTACGGACGGTGGGTATTCTCAGCGGGTTCGGCGCCGACAAGATCGGGACTGCCGCCAGCCTCGGCTGCGACGCCTACGTCACCGGCGAAACCAGCCACGCACAATACTACGAAG
>VYDA01000645.1:1005-5703 GCA_009843665.1 Caldilineaceae bacterium SB0675_bin_29
CCTCTATGGCGGCCATTACACCTCCGAAACCGTCGGCGTGCAGGCCCTCGGCGAACACCTGGCCCAACATTTCGGCATCGCCTTCGAATTCGTTGACCTGCCCACCGGCCTCTGAACCGGCCCCAGCCGGCAAACACCTCGCCCCGATGTTCCCGGAAATAGAAAAACCCGCTGCAGACAACCCTGCAGCGGGCTCCGCGCGTACCTGACGGCAAGCGCCTTAATTCAGTTAGCCGAAAGCGTGCCTACGCACGCGGGGCCGGCTCCAGGCCGATTGCCTCCGAGAAGAGACTGAGTACCTCTCCCTCCTCCGCATGGCGATCCAGAGCCTTCTTGCTGAATACAACCGTATCGTCTGCCAGCACCTCAAACAGTCCGCCACCCGAAGGGATCATCTTGAGGGTTTCAATCGCCGGCGTGAAATTCTCCAGTAGGTCGGCCGCCGCACGGACGGCTCGGGGTGTGTAGTTTCACTGTACGCAGTATTCGATACTCACCTTGTACTTCTGCATAGCTCTCTCCTGTACGTGGACGGCCTTTCGGCGCAGCAAATGAAATATACCGCTGCCCGCATTCTAGCAGCTTTTCTCATCTCCGGCAAACCGGCCAAATCTGAACCTGCATCCCAAAATGGATGCGATCTTTCCCATGCCCCTGGAAGCAACCAGGCCGCGGTCAGTTTCCATGCCAATCTCCGCCAGAGGAAACGCCCCCTCTGACCACTGACTACTGACTACTGACCACTGCAGTTCCGGGCGGTCGGGCCTATTCGGCCCTCCCTTGTGCGGGGGCTCCGCCCCCGCAACGCCCCCGGCCAACAACATGCCTCGCCGACCTGGTGTCGATATTCGTAACAGGTGCCCAGTCGAAAGAGTTTCGCCAAACCACGTCCCCCCAGTCCTATGTATTCCCCGTAGGTGCCGGCCTTTTGCTTGCCCTTTCCCACCCCAAAACTTGCGATGCACCCGATTTTGAAACCCTTGTCCTACCTGCCCGGCCGACTTCCTCAGACCCGACACGGCCCTGGCCTGAATGAACTCCTGCGCTCCTTAGTCAAAAAAAGCTGTCTGTGCTGGAGTTCTGCGCTCCGTATCTCCCCCTGCAATCAAATGAACCTCCCCATCCGCTCGATCATATCTGACTTCCGAATTTTCCAACTCGCCCCAAATGCCGGCATACCCGCTCACGAAACTTTCGCTCTCGATTCCGTCACCCAGGGGCCTCCTGAGGCTGACATGCCACGCGGGTATCCTGAAAGCCTCAATCTGCTTTCCCCCGTAGATTTCCAGAGTCGTGTAAACCGATGCTCGAATTGCTGCCCTGCCATTCTCATACGGGAACTTCAGAGACCCGATCCAGGTCCTTTCAAAGGTGGCCTTATCCGTTATCCAGACGCCGAACCATTCGCCATCTGGGTCGGCTCCGTGCGGAGCCATATGGACCCTGTATTCTCCCGCGCCCCAGTTGTATGCCCGCCGGACACCAATGAAATCACCCTCATGTCCCGAAGATTGAGTCCATCCCTTCTCCGAATCTGCCACTCTTGCATTGGCCAGATCTCTCGTTTCCCATCTTGAAAAAATAAGTGCCTTCCTGCTGAATTCATCCGGGTGACCAAATGCATTCGTCTGCAGTCCGAAGTAAAATCCGATATTTGCAATCTCGCCATAGCATAGCATCAGATACAACCCGTATTCGTCTGAAAAGTCGCCAGGGTCGTTGTGAACTGTGAAGTCAAACGTCAACTCCCGGATCCCCTCGCGGCCGTCGCCGGCAATATCTCGGTCCTGTCCCCATTCCCACCAGAGGTAGGCCATGTGTTCCGGCGTCTTGATCAACTTTGCCAGCTCAGGTGCAAGCGTTGCCGTGGGAGTCGGCGTCGGTGTAGGCACGCCTGCCGCCACAGGTACGTTCTCGACATCGGTAATAGCTAGGTCCTCACCAAACACCCACCCGGACTGACCCTCATATTCGATCTGCCACCAACTGCCGTCGAAGTTCCTCCCGGTGACGGGTTGCTGTTGACCGGTCTCCAACTCCCCCATCACAGCGAAGATTCTCGCCGGTCCGCGGCGTACCTTCAGGACTCCGTCTGCCGTTAAGAGTGATACGACCGCAGGCTCAGCATCGGCAGGCCCGGCAGCAGAAGACTCAGTCCAATGTAGCCGGCGCACCATCTCCAGAAGCGTCGGTTCCAGTTCAGACAGCTCCTGTCCGTGAATGCTGGCTGCCAGTACGAGCAAAGTTTCGCCATCGGGGCTGAGCAACCAGAACTGCAATCCCGCATAAGGGGCTTCCTCTTCGACGAAGCGGATGATAACGGTCTCTTCGCCCTCCCGTAAATCAGTGACCAGTTCCACGGGCGCTCCCTCTTCTCCCAGAGCGTCTGCGCCCTCCCCTTCGATGCCCTGCTCCCCTGCCAACGCGGCTGCGGCCTGCTCCGCAATCTCCTGCAACGACATGCCGCCGGTTTCGTATGCCAGCGCCAACATGAAGTTGCTGGACATCTGTCCGATCTGAATGCTTACTCCCGCGACCGCCTCCTCCTGCCCGCCGGTCATCCGCGAGACCAGCGCCGCAATCCCGTTTCCATCAACACGCGCACCAAATTCAGCGGACAATACTGCCAGTTCGACCGCCGCAGGCTGAGCGGGATCCAAGAAGAACCACCCGGAAGGGTAGGATAGCGCCAGGTTGTGTCTTGTGCTGTCGAACGCCAGCCAGCCGGAAGCGTCCGCGCGCCGCACCTCCTGTATGTCGCCGATGGCCGTCACCAGGCCGCCGTATATCCACCCCAGACGGCCCTCATAGAAGATCTGCCACCAGTCTCCCGCACTGTTCTGACCAACAATCGGAAAACGTTGACCCGCAACTGCCGTGCCAATGACGGGATGATCCGTCCCAGGGCCGCCCCGCACGTTCATCGGGCGCACCACCGATACCGCCGGGCCTGCCAGAGATTCAGGCCGTAACTGCTCCTCCCACCGTACCCGCCAGACCATCTCACGTAGCAACGGCTCCAACTCCGCAAACTCTTCATCGCCAATGAAAAACTCAAAAGCCAGTATCGACTGCGAATCCGGCGATACAAGGAGGACCTTCCAAACTCCGACAGGTGCCTTCTCAGCGGAAGTTTCTCCGGCGCGATAGCGGAGTGAAATAACCTTTTCATCGCCCGGCCGCAGGCCGGAAACGACCTCCGCATTCTCGATATGGAAGTCGGGATCTGGGTTGGTGTAAATGTCGCTGAAGATCTGAAGCGCGAGTTGCTCCACAGTCAGACCGCCGGACGAACTGTAAGAGGCCCGGAATACGTTGTCAGGCGCGCCGGCGCGTTGAAAGCCAATCCAGACAGTTGGTTCCGGCGCCGGTCTCCTCTCTGCCGCCCAAGTCCGGCCCAGTCCGACCCGCGCTGGGATCAATTCGCCAATGTCTGCTGCACCGAGGCGTTCACCCAGTGCCGCCGACAGCTCTTCCAGGTCCGTAGCCGATGGCCGGTCGGCTTCAAAGAATATCCAATCTTCAGGGTAGACGATAGACAGCTGCCGCCCTCTCTCTTCGAAAACCGTCCACGCCGTTTCCGTTTCCGCAGCATCTCTCAGCATCCCTCCCACCCGAGGCGCAAATGGATTGCTCAGCTTCACCATCGCAACCGCAGGCACCGGCTGTCGGGTAGCCGCATTCTCCAATGCCGCCCCGCCCCGTCCAGGAGCAACTGTCACCGTCTGCGCCGATACCCATCCCAGCTGACCGGCCAGCGCCGCGGCAGAGCCCATGCCTTGCTTCGTGTCCGCTGGCATGTATGCGGCCAGCCACCATTCCCCGGTCGTGTCTGGACGGACAAGCGCAATCTGTTGACCCCCGGTAACCCAGCCTATAACGCGGGACGCCTCACCAGGACCGCTCCGCACGCCAGTTGTACGACCGACCTCTGCTGCAAGGGGAGCGGGCACTGCGTCCGCCTTCTGCCCATCCCAGCGCACGCGGTGCACGATCTCCGTCAGAAGCGGCTCTAGGCTATCGAACTCGTCGGCCAGCACCACAAACCTCAGCACAAGATGGGTTTCCGAGTCCGCCGATTCAACGACCACAATCCAGACAATTGTCTCCCTACCGGACGGCCTGTCGCCGCCCCCGTCGCGAAAACGAATCGAACCCGCGAACTCCTCCTGCGGGCGCAAGCCCGATACTACCCCAACGCGGTCCGGTTCGATTCCTTCAACCTGGCTCAGTTCGGATGCGATACGCTGCAGACGCCTGTGAAGGTTCGCTCCCTCTGCAGGCACGACCTCTACCGAGATACTGTTGGCCGCTGCCAGCTCCGGCGACTCCCTTGGGTGCAGTTGATAGCCCAGGCCAACCAATCCGGCGTCTACTCTCGACTCCGGTACCGGCAGAAGCTCTCGCAAGGCTTCAGCGAGGGAGGGCAGTTCCGTCCCAGCCAGAGCTGCCTCGGCATCCTCTTCCGCTGGTTCAACGAACAGCCAGCCAGGTGGGTAGGAGATCGTCAGCCCATGAGCCCTGACCTCAAATCTCTTCCAGGTGCCGGCCACCGGCAGGCCGCGTTGTTGAAGAGGAACTGCTGCGCTCGTCGCCTCCGGCGTTGCCGTGGCCCCCAGTAGGCCCGGCCCCGCGCGCAACAGTCCGGCCACTGACAAAGCCCCGAACACCAGCATCAACAGAATCAGAAACCAATTC
>VYDA01000085.1 GCA_009843665.1 Caldilineaceae bacterium SB0675_bin_29
TGCGCCATTTGACGAGCAACTGTCGACCCTGACGAGGAATCTTGAATCCCTGAGCTTGGCCACGTCTTTCAAGACTTTCGCTTAACCTTACTCCAAAATCGAATATTCTCGAATGAGATGTGATCGACGACATTTTCCCGGAACCCCAAGTCGGATGAGGCATTAGCTCCAGACAGAGTAAAAAGGGATCCACCAAATGGCAGAGCGATTGAAAGAGCTGTTGGAAGTTGGGGATGGCCATCTTGGAGAGGGGCGTGCCGAAGAGGCGCAGAGCGGTTTGCCAACCATGTTTCCGCGGATCGTCGGTCCGAATTGTCTCAAATATGTTGAGGAGGTCATTTCGGGGGGACTGAAGGTCAATATGGCTGAGCGCTTTGAGAAGGCGTTTGCGGAGAGGCTGGGCGTGAGACATTGCATCACGACGCCCGGTTGCACTTCGGCGCTTGCGACCCTGGCTTCTGCGCTTCGCTTCGAGCCAGGAGACGAAGTAATTGTCAGTCCCATCACGGACTTTGGAACAGTTCAAGGCCTTTGCGTTGAGGGTTACATACCCGTTTTCGCCGATACCGAGGCCGGCACGGTAAATGTATGCGCGGAGACGATTGAAGAGTGCATTACGGACCGGACGCGGGCGATCCTGGTCGTCCACAAGACGGGACTGGTCTGCGATATGGATCCGATCAACAAGCTGGCCCAGAAGCGCAATCTCTTTGTTTATGAGGACGCGTGCCAGGCGGCGTTCAGTGAATACAAGGGCAGGCTAGTGGGCACACTGGCGGATGCGGCTGCGTTTTCATTCGATCCGGAAAAGACGATGGGCTCAGACATTGGGGGTTGTGTCGTTACAAACGATGATGAGCTGGCGTCACGAATGCGCTTCCTGGCGCATGATCGCGGGGCCGAGTGGATCCCCGGATATGGTCGCTATCACCATGAAATGGGCTACTCATACCGCATGCCGGAGTGTACGGCTGCGATCTGTCTGGGCCAGCTCGAGGTCATCGGTGAACAGGCTGCACACCGGGACCGTATTGCGCGTATTCTGTGGCCGCTTTTGGAAGAGATTCCCGGGATCACACCCTTGCCCATACCGGATAATGTGACCCTGTTTTCCTGCTGGATGGTCGGCTTTCACATGGACCCGCGGCAGTTTCACTGTACGGCGGAGGCGTTCTCTCAACAGCTGGCGGACGCCGGTATCCCAGGCGCCGGTACTGCCAAGTATTACTTGATGCCTGAGGCCCTTGCTTTCCTGCAGAAGCGAGCGGAAAGCAAGTCTCATCAGTTCGCGATGCCGCCGGCCTCGCGTAGCTACCATTACAGTGCCGACAACTGCCCCAATGCGAAAGCTTATCTTGAAAACTTTATCCGCTGGGCATCTATCGGCGAAAAGTACCGGCCGGAACATTGTGAACTGATCGCTGAAATTGTGCGGACGGTTGCGGACCGCAATCGCAGTTCGGGGCGTGTTGAGCAAAAAGGGAGGTGAGGCAAAGGGTAATGTCTTCGACGATGTGCGTGAGGAAGTTGGGCATCCCTACGTTTGCTACCAGTCAGAGACGGTAAAGGAGGAAACATGCGTCAGAAAAGACAGATCAGCCGCCGAGGTTTCTTACGTCTATCTGCGGCCACGGTGGCGGGTGCTGCGGCAGGGGCCTGTGTGCCGGCCGCTCCGGCGACGGACATGACGGGCGATGGGGAAGGCGCGCCAGCCGCTGAGATGGTGGAACTGGTGTACTGGTACGACAACTCGTACCCCGAAGCGACGATGACTCAGGCTGGGGAGGAGTTCAACGAGTCGCAAACGAATATCTCGATTGAGATGGTACCGTTGCCGTATGGTGAAGCGATTCAGAAGGTCTATGTCGCGCTGGCAGGCGGTGAGGCGCCCTTTGATCTGACCTTTAACCATCCAATGCAGCGGGCAACCTATGCTGTGCGCGGTGTATTGGTCCCCTTGAACGACTATATCGAAGCGGACCCTCGAGTTAACGTGGACAACTTCTACCCCGGCCTGGTGGAGAACCTCTCCTGGCAGGGGCAAGTATACGCCATCGCCGACGGCGCGCATCCTATGTTTGTCATGTATAACCCCAGGCTGATGGAGGAGGCGGGTCTCCAGGATCCCTGGGAGGTCTATCAGGAAGGCGGATGGACGTTGGAAAAATGGGAACGGGAGTACGCCGGCGCGCTGTCTGTGGGCGAGGGAGCCGAAAAGCAGTGGGGCCGCACACCCATGTCCCGAACGATCCGACTTGAAAATCTGTGGATCTGGGGCTTTGGCGGCGACGTATGGAACGAGGACAATACGGCGACCGTGATCAACGAGGCCGAGGCGATCGAGGCGTGGAACTGGATGGCCGATACGACAAAGATGGGCTTCACGCCGACTCCGGCAGAAGCGGAGGAGTTCCGCGGCGGCGCCGAAATGATGAACACTGAGCGGGTGGCGATGGGTTTCTACCACCGGGAGATTCTTCCCTATTTGCGTGAGGATCTCGTCTTGGGCCAAGTGCCGCTGCCTGAGATGCCAAATGGACCGACGATTACCCGTAATCCCCCCGAGGGGCCGGGCATCTATACCGGCAGCGAGCATCCCGACGAGGCGTGGGAGTACGTCGCATTCAACACCAATAGAGGGCACGAACTGCTTATTATTGCCCACTATGGCGACCCCACTTCACCGGAGGTGGCAGAGTCCGACCTGTGGTTGAAGCAGGGTTTGAAGGACTGGGAGACACCTGAGGTGATCGATATTGCAGCTGCACAGGTCACCCGCGTCATCCTTCACATCCCCGGCATCCGCGAGATGGACGCGCTCATCCAAGGCGCCTGGGATGAAATCCTGCTGGACCGGAAGACGGCGCAGGAGGCGATGGATGAGGTGAAGCCGGACGTCGACCAACTCATTGCGGAGTATCGAGAAGAATACGGAGATTTCTAGAACTTGCGACACGGCTCCTGGCCAGTGGTCGAGCCCCTAAGTCTTCCTGGACAGGATATTGTCGCAGTATCAGGTTTGGAACAGGAGTGGCGTCAGCGAAATGGCAGTGCGCTCGTCTGACGTCACTCCACCCTCTACCTGTCAACATTCAGATGCGAGATAATCGAAAACATGAGCACTTAATCTGACATGGAAAAGGTACGGTCCATGTTGGGAACACGTACGCAGTTGCGGCGCGACGTTCTTGGGTACATGTTTATCGCGCCGTGGCTGGTCGGATTCATCGTCTTTACTGCCGGCCCGATGGTGGGCTTAGTCTATCTCGCCTTCACGCGCTATCCCGTCCTATCACCTCCCACTTTTAACGGGCTGGACAACCTCGACAGGATGCTGGGTGACAGGTTCTTTACAATTTCCCTGTGGAACACAGCCTACTTCACCTTTTTGGGCGTGCCGGCGCAGGTTGTATGGGCGCTGATGCTTGCGCTACTGCTCAACATGCGCGTGTACGGCGTGAACATCTTTCGAACTCTGTATTATCTGCCTACCATCATCCCCGGTGTAGCCAGTGTGTTCCTCTGGATGTATATATTCAATCCCGACTATGGTCTGGCCAACTACATCTTGTCGTTTTTTGGGATTCCGGGTCAGGCGTGGCTCTGGGATCCTGAGCTGTCCAAGCCTTCTCTGATTATCATGGAGCTGTGGCGGGTGGGAACGATGATGGTCGTGTTTCTGGCCGGGCTGCAGGGCGTGCCGCAGTCGCTTTACGATGCGGCCGCGATAGATGGGGCCGGCAGGATTGCGCAATTCAGACACGTCACGGTGCCGATGATTACGCCGCTCATTTTCTTCAACCTGGTGGTGGGTATCATCAGCTCTTTCCAGATTTTCACCGCTGCATACATCGCCACGCAGGGCGGCCCGGTTCACACAACGCTTTTCTACGTGCTCTTTGTGTATCGACATGCGTTCGAGAACCTGCGGATGGGCTATGCCTCCCTACTGGCGTGGGTATTGTTTTTCATCATCTTGGTCTTTACGCTCGTTCAGTTCAGGATGGCGCGGATATGGGTGTTCTACGAGGTGGATTGAGACCTTTCTCATCCGCTCTTGCGTCCAATACAGTACGCTATGCTCTGTTGATCTTAGGCGGGGTAATTTGCTTCATACCTCTTGGATGGATGCTTTCCACCTCTCTCAAGATGCCCGGCACCGAGTTCATTTTCCCGCCGAATCTGATTCCGCGGCCGGTCGTATGGAGTAACTACATCGATGCCGTCACGCGCCCAGGACATCCATTTTTTCTCTATACTCGTAATAGTGTTGTCATCACGCTTACGGCCACATTGGGGACAGTACTGACGAGCTCATTTGTGGCGTTTGGCTTCGCCCGAATCCGCTTTCGGGGCCGTGACTTCTGGTTCATTGTTCTTCTTTCTACGCTGATGCTCCCCGATGTTGTCCGGTTGATCCCATCCTTCATCTTATTCAGAATACTGGGGTGGATAGATACCCTGTTGCCGCTGATTGTGCCCTTCTGGTTCGGCGTCAATGCGTTCTATGTGTTTCTTATTCGACAGTACTTCAGGACGATTCCCCTGGAACTGGATGAAGCGGCGTTGATGGACGGGGCCACTTACGTGCGCATCTACTGGCAGGTCGTTTTGCCGATATCAGGACCGGTTTTGGGGGCTGTGACGATCTTTTCCGTCCTCAGTCATTGGAATGACTTTCTGGGGTCTCTGATATACACGAATTCGGTTGATCTGCGCACGCTGGCGCTGGGTTTGCGCTTTTTCATGAGTCGAACAGGCACCGATTGGAACCAGCTGATGGCTGCATCTATTCTGATGCTCGCACCGATACTCGCGCTGTTTTTCTCGATGCAAAGATATTTCATTCGCGGCATACACATGACTGGATTTGGAGGGCGGTAGTCCAGTCCAGGTAATGTGCGAAAATCCAGGGGGAAGAGAAGATGAAGGGACAAACGACAGAGCTGGCAGTCGAGGGAGGGACTCCGATTTTTTCGGAGCCCATCGGTCAGAATCTGGGCGTGCGCAAAGTCGGCGCGGAAGAGGCGGAGGCAGTGGCTGCCTTGATCCGCGACGGGATAAGAGGCGATCCAATTGGCGCGTTTTGCGAGGCTTTCACACGAGCGCATGGCGTGCGCCACGGGATTGCTGTAGATTCAGGAACCGCTGCGGTCCACGTCGGCGTTGTCGCCGCCGGTGTCGAACCCGGCGATGAGGTAATCCTCCCGGCCATCAGCGACGTGGGTTCGGTGAAAGGAATCCTCGCCCAGAACGCCATTCCGATCTTTGCCGACGTAGATTTGCATACGTTCAACATCGATCCCGCCGACGTGGAGTCGAAGATAACTGACAGGACGAAGGCAATCGTAGCAGTCCATCTTTACGGTCAGCCAGCGAAGATGGACGAACTGATGGACATTGGCCGGCGCCACGACATTCCGATCATTGAGGACTGCGCGCAGGCGCATTTCGCTGAATACAAGGGGAGGAGAGGGGGAACAATTGGAGATATTGGCGTATTCAGCTTCATCACCGGCAAACATATGACAACCATCACCGGCGGCATGGTGATGACGGATACGGATGAGTTCGCCGAGCGGGCTGCGCTGTTCGCTGTCGGGCGCGGAGAGGAAGAAGGCACCAAGGTGGGTATGTTCTTCCGGACTCACGTCGGTCTGGGGCGCAAGTACCGCATGCTTCCTTTGGGGGC
>VYDA01000373.1 GCA_009843665.1 Caldilineaceae bacterium SB0675_bin_29
CAAGGGAGGGCCGAATAGGCCCGACCGCCCGGAACTGCAGTGGTCAGTAGTCAGTGGTCAGAGACGACAGAATATCCCGTAGAACATTGACACCCAATAGGTTCTATATTACATTCACAGAACCCTGTCAGCAGGGACTGGCCGGTTACCGACCAAGGCAATCACAGTACAGACGGCTTGTCAGCGAAAGAGAGGAACGATGAGCGCAGCAACATTGGCAGGCAGTATTGAAGAGCAGGCCGCGGCCGCCGGACCCCGCAACGAAGAGGAGCTCGACCTGCTGCTCTCAGAACCCTCCCCCGACGCTCTGGCCGCACTCGACAAGCTGGACTCGGACCTGGTCGTCCTCGGCGTCAGCGGCAAGATGGGCCCCTCGCTGGCGCGGATGGCGGTGCGCGCGCTGGATGAACTGAACTCGCCCCACCGCGTTTACGGCGTGGCCCGGTTCAGCCAGCCCGGTACACGCGAGCAGCTGGAGGAGTGGGGCGTGTGGACGATCACCTGCGACCTGCTGGACCGGTCGCAGCTGGCTTCGCTGCCCGACAGCAACAGCGTGATCTACATGGCCGGTCAGAAGTTCGGCACCACGGGCAACCAGCACATGACCTGGGGCATCAACACCTACCTGCCGGCGCTGGTCTGCGAGCGCTATCTGAACGCCCGCATCGTGGCCTTCTCCACCGGCAACGTCTATCCGCTGGTGCCGGTGGTCGCCGGCGGCCCCCTGGAGAGCGACCCCCTGGACCCGGTCGGCGAGTACGCGATGTCCTGCCTGGGACGCGAGCGCATCTTCGACTACTTTTCGCGGCGGCACGGTCTGCGCTGCGCCATCGTCCGCCTCAACTATGCGGTGGAGATGCGCTACGGCGTTCTGGTGGACATCGCCCGCCAGGTGCACGCGGAGCAGCCGGTTACGCTGGACATGGGCGCGGCCAATGTAATCTGGCAGGGGGACGCCAACGCCCAGGCCATCGCCCTCCTTGATCACTGCGCCGCGCCGCCCTTCGTGCTCAACGTCACCGGGCCGGAGACCGTCTCGGTGCGCCGCGTGGCCCAAGCACTGGGCGGCATGCTCGGCAAGGAGGTCCGTTTCAGCGGCGAGGAGGCGCCGACCGCGCTGCTCAACAACGCGGCCAAAGCCGCGCAGCTTTTCGGCTACCCGCGCGTCTCGCTGCACCAGATGCTGCAGTGGATCGCCGACTGGGTGCAGAACGACGGCGCATCGCTGGATAAACCGACCCATTTCGAGACGCGCGACGGGAGCTTCTGATGGCCCAAACTTTGCCTGAACTGAGACAACATCTGGCCAACGGGCAGGTCATCCCGGCCCACCCACTCGCCCTCACAGCCGACCTCAAGCTGGATGAGCGGCGCCAGCGCGCGCTCACCCGCTACTACTGCGCGGCCGGCGCCGGCGGCGTGGCCGTGGGTGTGCACACGACCCAGTTTGAACTGCATCAGCCTGAATACGGGTTGCTGGAGCCGGTGCTGGCGCTGGCGTCGGAGACGGTGGACGAGTTTATGCGGCAAAACCCCCGGCCCTTCGTCAAGGTGGCGGGCATCCTGGGCGATACGCGGCAGGCGGTGCGCGAAGCCGAGACTGCTCTGGAGCACGGCTACGATGCGGGGCTGCTGAGCCTGCGCGCGCTGGCAGAGGCATCGCCAGCGGAGCTTATCGAACATTGCCGGCGCGTGGCGGAGGTGATCCCGGTATTCGGCTTCTATTTGCAGACCGCGGTGGGCGGGCAGGCGCTGCCCTACCGCTTCTGGCGCGAATTTGTGGAGATTGAGAACGTCGTCGCCATCAAGGTCGCGCCGTTCGACCGCTACAAGACGCTGGACGTGGTGCGCGCGGTGGCCGAGTCATGCCGGAGCGGAGAGATCGCGCTCTACACGGGCAACGACGACAACATCGTCGCCGACCTGCTCACCGAGTTCAGTTTTGGCGGGCAGGAGACGGATGCGCCGCGGCTGCGCATCGTCGGCGGGCTTCTCGGGCAGTGGGCCGTGTGGACGAAGGAGGCGGTCGCCATGCTGCGCGCCATCCACGAACAGGGCGCGGCCGGCACGCTCGACTACCGGCACTGGCTCACCTACAACGCGCAGATGACCGACGCAAACGCGGCGGTCTTCGACAGCGCGCACGACTTCCACGGCTGTATTTCCGGCGTCCATGAGGTGCTGCGCCGGCAGGGGTTGATGCAGGGGATCTGGTGCTTCAACCCGGTGGAGAGCCTCTCTCCCGGCCAGTGTGAGGAGTTGGACCGCGTCTGCCGCGCCTATCCCCACCTGACCGACGACGACTTCGTGGCCGAACACCTCGACGAATGGCTGCGTTGACCGCACCAACGCGCAGCCTTCAGTCGCTCCAACCCAATCCGAAACCGGTCCACCACCAATAACTGGAAACTGACCCATGCTGAAAATCGGAATCGCCGATCTCGATACCTCGCACCCGGGCCGCTGGGTACCGATTCTGCAGGAGTGGGACAGTGTCGCGGTGGTGGCCTGCTGGGACGGAGGCAGCGTGCGTCCGCCGGGCTATGCGCGGCAGTTCGCGGCCGAGCACAACATCCCGGAAGTCGTGCCTGCGCTGGCGGACTTGATCCCGCTGGTCGATGTGGTCTTTGTCCAGGGCTGTAACTGGGACCTGCACGTGGAACGGGTCAGGCCGTTCGTGGAGGCCGGCAAAGGCGTGTATATCGATAAACCGCTGGCCGGGAACGTTGCCGATCTGCAGCAACTGAAGGCGTGGGCGGCGCAGGGCGCGGACATTATCGGCGGCTCCTCGCTGCGCTGCTGTGAGGAGGTCAAGCGGATCCATGCGCAGAGCCAGGGGAGCGATCTCCACACCATCTTTGCCAGCGGGCCGAACGACTTCTTCAACTACGGCATCCACGTAATCGAGATGGTGCAGGGCGTTATCGGCAGGGAACGCAGCAGCCCCGCGGTCGCGGTTACGCATCTCGGCAGTCATGGATCGGAGCGGCTTCTGGTCGACTACGCGAACGGACTGCAGGTGGTGCTCGAGTTGGAAGCGGCGGGAGGGTTCTTTCTCTCCGTCAGCGGCGGCAACGGCCGCTGGTCGGCGACCGTCGAGAGCGATTTCTACCGCGCGCTGCTGCAGGACGTTGTCGCCCACTTCGAGGGAAAGCGTCCCTTCCCCGCCGACATTGATATGCTGTGCGAGGCGGTGATGGTGCTGCTGGCCGGTCGTGAGAGCATGCGCCGCGGGCGGCTTACGCCCGTTCGCGTTGATGAGCTTCGCGCGGACGCGCCGGGTTTTGACGGTCACAGCTTTACTGAGGACTACCGCGCCAGCGTGGGTTGAGCCGGTTGCGTCAGTTGGGCCGATTCGGTGTTTCCCTGGTTTTGCCAAAAAGCGGAAATAACGGAAATTTCGCCGTCTTGGTGGCGCGCTCATTTCTTACTGTCGCGGCGCCTTTCCTCTTCCGCGTCTGATTCCTCTTCCTGCCTGTCCTGCCTGTCGAGTCTTTCCAGGAGGAGGATTGCCGCGCGGGTATCGCCGCCGAGCGCCGCCGTCCGCAACACGTCGACCATTTCGGCCCGTGCCCAGCGCCGGCCGCGTTCGATCGTCTTCATTACGACGCGTATTGCCTCCGGCGACTCCACACCCACGCCCAGCGCCTTCCGCTGCTCGGCGGTCAGGCTTTGCGCATCGATGTCGTTGGCGATGTTGCGCGCTATCCTGCGCCAGTTCCTCAGGGTTCGGTCGGTGCAGCCTATCAGTTCGGCCAGGTCGCGCCAGCTTGCACCGCAGGCGGCCGCGTACTCCAATTCAGCCTGCGTGCAGCGCACTTGAATGCGCTGTATCCAACCCCCCTTCTTCACGATTGCGTCTTCCCACTCGCGCGCCGCGTCGGCGTCAATCGGCGGCTGCGGCCGCGGTTGGCGTTTCGTAGCCAGACTGGCATCAGCCGCCGACTCAATCTGTCCTGTCTTCTTCTTCATGCCCTGTTTTCCTGGTCTCCGGGTCAACGCAGGCCAGCCTTGCGAGTGATCTGTTAGACGCCCTGCTTGCCAAAGGCGGCGCCGTTGCGGGCGCGTACTGAGCAGCCTTGCGTTTCCGGGCTTCGAGGGATAGTCCGTTTATGGCTTGTTCGTGTGTGGAGCCGCGGACATAGCCGAGCGTTTTGCATTGCGAGTCGGTCATTGGTGCCGCCTTGTGCTCAATCGCGAAACGCATTTTATAACACGCCTGTTCTGCATGCAAGCGTACGACCTGCCAGGCGGGATGTATCCAAAACAGGGGTGAGTTCCTGATTGTCTCTGGATAACTGCGCTGGACTCTGAAACCAGGCACTCTGGTCGGTCCCGAATCTGGCGCACGCTCAAAGTCCGCGGAATGCACTACTGTTCTGAGGAAACCGGTTCGTTGCAAGCCAGGAGAAATCTTACCTGATGAATAGAACATAAGTCCTATAGTGTCGGCTGAATATCTTCCCCCGAAACCTAAGGTGGAGGCGGACATGAGATTCGCTTGCGTTCTAATCACGCACCTGCGAACGAAAGCGGAGATGAGGAGGACAGGTGAGGAGGGAGAACGCCAGGCACTCCTCATCTTCGGAGTGCCTGGCCGCTCATTCGGGGGTGGAGGAGATTTTGGTGAGGGCTTGTGCGACCGCACCTGATGCGTAGGTGCAAGAGCCGACGACTTTGATTGTGGAAGGGGGGTTGGGGGCGTGTGCTGACGGAGCGGCACAGGCAGACTTTCTACAGGTCAGGCCGCACAGTTCTCTGGGCTACCGGCCGCCGGAGTCTAAGGTCCTCTTGCCTGACTGCCCTGACCCCGTGCTTGTCGGACTAACATAACGGGTGGTACAAACATCGGGGGCAGGTCAAAGATTCAACTATCGCACGCCGACGGAGGAGCACTTCGTGCTCTGTTCAGAGCCGGCCGCATTCGTCTAAATGCACCTTATCTTCCCCATTTCGTGGTCTAACGATTGGGGCCAACCATATTCTGAGCCTCGGCTCATTGCGGAGGATAAAGGTTGAACTTATGGCTGAAGTCATAAGTCTCTACACCTACGAAACTTCGGGCGAGGAGCGCTTACAGTTCCACTCCTTAATGTCATTGAAATTCGTCTCATAGAAGAGTAGGGATTCATCGGGTGGACCTATCTAGGAATGCATCATGGTGAATAGGAATGATGAACCCTCCTCACCGCGCCCGTTCCGGCAGGACCAGCAGTGCAAAGAGGGTTAGGGCGGCCATGAGGTGCCCGCGCCATGGTTAGCAGACGAGGCGGCTTAGCCACTCAAAGCCGAAGCGACGCAGCCAGATTGGGGCGCGGCGGGTGACGCGCGGGAGGGCTCGTTTGAGAAGTGAGGAGGGCCGGCGTTCGGTTGATTTTAGTTTCGGGGACTCTCTGACGTCAATCCGAGCTGAGTCGAATCGATCATGGAGCAATCTATCGTCGAAGGACAGAATGAAAGTTATTTGTGGTTGACGTAGATCCCCGGTGTCAATTACGGAAGCAAAGGAGGAACGGCGGACCTCCAACTGCAGAATCTGGATCGGTCTTGTCTTTAAGACTCTCCCTTGGCAGCATCACTGATTTTTGGTTGAGACGACATGAAAGAAGCGACGGCACGGGTAAAGATTAATAAGCTGCTGGAGGCGGCTGGGTGGCGATTCTTTGAAGGCGAAGATGGGC
>VYDA01000473.1 GCA_009843665.1 Caldilineaceae bacterium SB0675_bin_29
TTCCAGAGCAGGACGCTGACAATACCGGGCATGATGACGGGCAGATTGTAGATAGCGAGGAGCGTGTATTGGTAGACGGGGCGCAGGTGGCTGAGCGCGAGCGCGAGCAGGAGGGCGAGGCTGAGGGCGACGAAGATTTCGACGGCCGAGAAGCGGACTGTGGTCCAGAGCGCGTCCCAGAAGCCGGAGTCGCCGAGCAGCTTTTCGAAGTTGCGGGTGTTGACGAAGACCGGCTTCTGGATGTAGTCCCAGTTGTTAAAGGAGAGCCAGATCGCGGTCCCAAACGGGATCACGAACATAATCAGGTAGAACAGGCTCAGCGAAAAGGCGAAACCCATGCCCAGCCAGCTGTATTGAGAGAGCCAGGCGCGGGGGGACCGGACCGGTGCGGCGTCTGTTGGACTGGGCCCTGCTGTGACTGCCATGAATGCCTTCCCCTTCGGCGTTGCGGCAACGGGTCAGGCGGCGGAGCGGGACGGCCCGGAAGGACCGTCCCTGCCCGCCGCGAAAAATCAGGCGTTGAGACGTTCGAGGGCCGTGTCTTCGAGGCCCTGCATTTCGGCGTCGATATTTTCGACGGCCTCCTGGATGGAGATTTCGCCGGTGAGCGCTCTTTCGGCCTCGCGCCAGGCGGGGGCCGGGTTGGCGACGTGGTGGCCGGCGTAGCGGGCGTGGGGCCAGACGCCGAGGGCGCATTTCCTGGAGACGGCACCGTACTTGGTGTCTTCGATGCGGGGGTCGGCGTAGACGGCGGGCGTCATGAGGCTGCCGGAGTAGAAGTCCATGGCCTGCAGCTGGCCTTCGGTGCTCATGATCATGTCGATGAAGGCGATGGAGGCGTTCAGCTTGTCGGATTCGTCGCGCAGGCGGCGTGAGAGGGCCCAGGAGCCGATGTGACTGGGGCAGAGGATGCGTTCGAGGGCGTCGGGGTGGCTGGGCATGGGCAGGGCTTCGAGATTGAGCGGGAACTGGTTGGCGAGGACGCTGTAGGTCCAGGAGCCCATGCCTTCCATGGAAAGGATGCCGTTGGCCATGTCCTGCCAGACGTTGTCGATGAAGTCCCAGTCGAAGAGGCGGTGTTCGTAGATGATGTCGTGCATGAACTGGAGGGCGGCGATGCCAGCTTCGCTGTTGTAGGTGAAGGTGGCGGTCTCGACGTCGTAGGGTGCGCCGCCGAGCTGGTACATGATCGTCTGGGGGAAGAGTCCCAGCATGCCGGTGAGGGTCCAGGCGGCGTGGGTCATGTTGCCGTCGTCGTCGATCTGGCGGACTTTGAGGCAGTCTTCGATGACGACGCCGAGGTCGCTCCACTGTGTCCAGTCGCCGCCGGCTTCGGAGAAGTGGTCGGTGTTGAGGACGAGGACGCAGTCGGAGAGGCCGGAGATGTAGGGGTAGTAGTAGGCTTTGCCTTCGGGTGCGTTGACGGCGGTGAAGGCGGCGGGGAAGAAGCGTTCCTCGAGAGCGTTGCGGCCGCCGGCGAGGTCGGTGATTTCGAGGAAGACCTGGGATACGTCGGTGGCGACGACCCAGTCGGTGTAGTGATAGTTGATGTCGCCCTCATTGCCGGCGGCGATGGAGGGGAGGAGCTTGGCGAGCAGGTCGCCGTAGCCGATGGGCTGGGTGTTGACGGTTACGCCGGGCTCGACTTCGGCGAAGGCCTCGGTGGCCCAGGCGAGGATGCGGTTCATGCCGTCCCAGTCCTGGTGCCAGACGGTGATTTCGGCTTCGAGCTGATCGGGCATGTCGTCTGCCATGTCACCGCCGGCCATGTCGCCGGCGACGGGGGCGCAGGCGGCCAACACGGCGCCGGCGGTTGCGGCTGACGAGATTTGCAAGAAGCTGCGGCGACTCAATTTGCTGTGCTGCATCGTTCGGTTCCCTTCCGCCCTGCTGGGCATCGATGAGTGAAATGTTGCTGGATTCCGGCTTTCGACGAATGCTGCGAAATTTGTGTGATCTCTATCTGACCAGGCAGCAGTTCGGACTGCGCTGCAGCCTGGTCCGCCGAGTTGCGAGCTAATAGAACCAGTCCACCTTTTCCGAGCGGCCCGTGCGGGCCGAGATCAGGCCGGCTTCACAGACGGCGACGTTGTTGGCGCCGGCCTTGGAGGTGATGGGATTTTCGGCCTTGCCCTCGAGCAGGTCGAGAAAGGCGACGACGGAGCCGGCCCAGCCGTGACCGCCGACGACGTTGCCGGTGGAGGTGTCCTCGAGCTCGACGGGCTCCTGGTCGCGACGGTAGAGGCTGCCTTCTTTCAGGGTGCCAGTGAGGCCGTAGCTCTCGAAGAAGCCGTGCCAGGTGGGGCCGGAGCAGCCGCTGGTGACGTGGCATTTGCCGAGGACGCCGTTGGCGAACTTCATAATCAGGATGTAACAGTCTTCGCTGGGGAATTCGGGGACGCAGCGCGCGCTGCTGTACATGGAGACCTCTTCGACGGGCGAGTCGACGGCCCAGAGCATGAGGTCGATGGGGTGGATGCCGCCGCCGAGAAGGATGTTCTGCGGGTTGTCGGCGTCGATGCGCCAAGGCGTGTGGTGGCGGCCGTGGGGCCGGTACCAGGCGGTCATGTCGTGGATGTAGTCGCCCTGGATGAAGAAGGGTTCGCCGATTTCGCCGGCCCTGGTGGCGAGGACCATTTCGCGCCAGGGGTAGACGTAGCGCATGGTCTGGTCGGTCATGACGTGGAGGCCGGTGCGTTCTTCGACTTCGATCATGCGGCGGGCGTCGGCGACGCTGGTGGCGAAGGGTTTTTCGACGAGGGCGTGGCAGCCGCGTTCGAGGGCGGTGATGGTCTGCTCGGCGTGCAGGTGGTCGGGGCCGGCGACGACGACTACGTCGGGGTTGGTTTCGTCGAGCAGCTGCTCGTAGTCGGTGCTGGCGGCGGCGTTGGGGTATAAGTCGAGGGCTTCTTCGAGCTGTGTGCCGACGGGGTCGAAGAGGCCGACGACATCGCCGCGGCCGTCGGCGGTGGCTACGTGGGCGCAGTGGAGGCCGGCTCCGCCTGAGCCGCAGATCAGGAATTTGACTGGCGGCATTCTGGTCTATTTCTCCGAGTTATGATGGGCGATGGGATTGTCCGCGGAGTACACCTTTTTCTTATCCGCGAAGGGACGCGAAGGGGCGCGAAGAACACCTTTTTCTGTTTGTAGAGGGCTACGGAGGGTTGGGTGGTCATTGGTTGGGTCAGAAGTCGTTGAAGACGTCGACGGCGTTGCCGGTGTGGATGGATTCCCAGGCGGCGACGCCGGCGGCTACCGATTTGGCGCCGTCGAGGACGCCGGGGGAGGGGTCCTTGTCGTTGTCGAGGCAGTCCTGGAAGTGGCGCATGTAGCGGATGACGGTGGCGCCGTGTCCGTAGGCGCTGAGGTCGGTCTCGGCGTCGTAGGGGGTGGTCTCGACTTCTTCGGTATTTTCGTCGAGGACGACGCGGATTTCGCCGGGCTCATTGTCGGTGTATTCGCCCTGGAGGCTGCCCTTTGTGCCGTAGACGCCGTACTGCATCATGGGCAGGGGCGGGTGGACGATGCCGTAGAGGCCGGAGACGCGGCCGATGACGCCGGAGGTGAATTCGGCGTTGATGAAGAAGTTGTCGGGGATGGGGTAGTCGGGGGTGAGGCCGCCCTTGTTGGCGATGGCGTGGACGCGCTTAATGTCGCCGCCGAAGGCGCGGATGATGTCGATGCTGTGGACGCAGCCGCCGAACATGAAGTCCTGGGGCATGGTGAGGCGCCAAGGGGTGAAGTCGTAGATGGGGCGCATGTCGTGCAGGTAGAAGCTTTCGAGGGCGATGAGGCTTCCGAGTTGGCCGTCATCGTAGATCTTTTTGGCGGCGAGGAACTGGCGGTCGAAGCGCATGGTCTGGCCGACGAGGAATTTGGCGCCGGTCTGGCGGACGAGGTCGACGAGGCGGCGGGCGTCTTCGAGGGTGGTGACCATGGGTTTGGTGCACATGACGTGCTTGTTGTTTTCGAGGGCGCCAATGCAGGACTCGGCGTGGAGGGCGTCGGGGGAGTAGACGCAGACGACGTCGACGTCGTCGCGGGCGACGATGTCGCGGTAGTCGGTGCTGTGGTAGGGGATGTTGAACTGGCGGGCGGCCTGCTCGAGCACATCGGGGCGGCGGGCGCAGGCGGCGGTGATGGTGTAGCGCAGGTCGGGCTCGTCCTGGAGCATGGTCATGGTTGAGGCCATGTTGGCGGGGCCCATGCCGATGATGCCGAGGCGGATGGGTGAATCGCTCATTTTATGTGCCTCCTCACGGGGAGAGGCCGCACGGCAGTTTCGGGTGCGGCATGATTAATGAAAAAGGTGCGCAACTTTTCTCCTGGCCGCTGGATGACATAGCGAGGGTTTGGGATGCAACGGGCGGCATTTGTGGTGCTGGTTGCAATCAAAGTGACGTGAAGCGGGCAGAGGAGAAGTTTATGGAAATCGGCGCGCCAATGAATCCGTTGCCGAAGAATTCTCAGGGCTGATTTGCGAGGGCCACCGAACCGGTGCCGACGGTCTTCGCGACGGTCCAGCCGGACGCTCACGGGTCTGATTTCAGGGAAGAATAGAGGAAAGGGGGGCATCTGTCAAGCGGGTTCGCGGGGCGCCCACGAGGACACCCACAAGTGGTGCCCCAACGGGTGGCGGGCGGGGGGTCAGGCGAAGGCCAGTTTGCTTCCGATGTTGGAAAAGACGGCGTAGCGGAGGGCGTCGTAGGTGTCGTCGCCGCCGATGCCCTCTTCGTTTACGTCGACCTTGAGGACGTCTTCGGGGTTTTTGGGGTCGTTCTGGAGGTTGGGGAGGCATTCGATGAGGTTGCGGCAGCGGTTGAAGATGAAGAGTGAAGGGGGGATGCCGGCGTTTGGGTTGCCGAGGCGGGCGCGGAGCTCGTGCGCGCCCTGGACACGGTCGGTTTCGGCTTTGGTGAAGGCGAGGCCCTCATCGAGATAGTAGTCGGCGATGGTGTATTGGGACTTCTGGGCGAAGACGTCGGCGCCGGCGAATATGTAGTCGCGGGTCGCGCGGTGCGCTCCGTTGCGCTCGATCATGGCGTGGACGGCCTTGGCGTGCTGTTGGGGCAGCCAGCCGGACTGGACGTGTTCGTCGAGGACGTAGAGGTTGTCGTCGCCGTCTTCGGCGAGGAGGAGGAAGACGGTGGGGTGTTTGTAGCCGTAGTCCATGCCCATAAAGCAGTGCCATTCGGAGGGAATGGGGAAGGGTTCGATTACGTGGAGGTCGTAGTTGAAGTTGTCGAGGAACTGGCCGGCGGCGATTTCCCAGTCGCCGTAGCGGGGGGCGCGCAGTTTCCAGCCGGTATTTTCTTCGAGTTTGCGGCGGTAGTCGGGGTCGATGACGGCGTTGTCTTCGATGGTGGCGGGGACGAAGCGGGTGTCGAGCTCCTGGTGGGTGCGGAAGGGGTCGACGAAGCGTTTTTTGTACCAGACGTGGCCGATGCCACCGGGGTTGGTTGTGGTGTAGATACGGGGGCGGAAGTTCTTGCTGGTGCGATTGGAGTCGCGCAGGGCCTGCATTTTGGTTTCGGAGAGGGTGGTGGCTTCCTCGATGAGGATGACGTCGTATTCGATGCCGAGGAACTGGTCGATATCGTTTTCGGTGCGGATGTGACCGTCAGAGATGCTCGAGCCGTTGGGGAAGATGAGGAGTCCTTCGG